>NZ_ALPM01000063.1:43187-100536 GCF_000294595.1 Arthrobacter sp. TB 23
GGTCTCGCCTCCCGGCGGACCTACCCGTTGAACTCGAGCTTCAGGCCCACCTACAACATGAGCATCAACCTCGTCGCCCAATTTGGCCAGCACCGATCCCGTGAGATCCTCGAAACCTCGTTCGCCCAGTTCCAGGCGGACCGGTCGGTGGTGGGACTCGCGAAACAGGTGCGGACCCGTGAGGAGTCGCTGCGGGGCTATGAGCAGTCCATGACCTGCCATCTCGGCGACTTCACCGAATACTCGAGGCTTCGCCGTGAAATTTCCGATCTGGAGGATCGGGCAGCGAAAACCAACTCGCGGAGCCTGCGCTCGGCGGCGGCTTCGTCGCTCGAGATGCTGCGACCCGGCGACGTCGTCGACGTGCCGGCAGGACGCAGCCAGGGCTATGCGGTGGTCCTCAGCTCCGACACCTCACGGGAGCCCCGCCCAACGGTCCTCACCGAAGACAAGCAGCTCCGTCGGGTCGGGGTGCAGGACCTCAGCGGGCCCCTTGAGGTTCTCTCCCACATCAGGATCCCCAAAAACTTCAACGCCCGCAGCCCCAAAGACCGCCGGGACCTGAGTTCGTCGCTCCGGAACGCACTCCATGACAAGCGTCCACCCCGCCGCGGTCCCGGCCAGGACGGTTTCCTCTCCGCTGCCACCGAGCGCCAGGAGGCCGCCATCGCAGAGCTGCGACGCAAGCTGCGGTCCCACCCCTGCCACGGGTGCAGCGACCGGGAGCAGCACGCCCGGTGGGCTGAACGCTGGTGGAAGCTGCGCCGCGAGACCGACCGGCTGGCCGGTCAGATCAGGGGCCGCACCAACACGATCGCAAAAACCTTCGACCGGGTGTCGGACGTCCTCCTGCACTACGGGTACCTGCAGGACACCCCGTCCGGGACCACCATCACCGCTGCCGGCCGTAAGCTGCGCCGGGTCTACGGGGAGAAGGACCTGCTGATCGCGCTCTCCCTCGAGCATGGCGCCTTCAAAGGACTCGACGCCGCCGAGACCGCCGCTTTGGCCTCGGTGCTGGTGTACCAGGCCAAACGGGAAGAACGCGGCCTGCGCCCGAAAATGCCCGGCGTCGCACTCGACCCGTCGATCGACGTCGTCGTCCGCCAGTGGTCAGCCCTGACCGATCTGGAGGAGCAGTTCAAGCTTCCGGTCACCGGTGAACCCGAGCTGGGTCTCGTCTGGCCCATGCATAAGTGGGCCAGGGGCAAGGCCCTGCAGGCTGCGCTGAGCGGAACCGAACTGGCGGCCGGCGACTTCGTGAGATGGACCAAACAGGTGGTGGACCTGTTGGATCAGCTCGCCAAAATTGATGATCTGCCTCCCGGCCAACGCCGTCTGTTTATCGACGCGATTGGCCTGATCCGTCGCGGTGTGGTGGCCTACTCGGCCATCAGCGACTAACCACTTATGCCCACCATCTGTCTGGAGCACGAATGACCCCGACCCGCCCAATTCTGTACCGTAACGGCTCCGTGTATAGCGCCGCAGACCCGTTCGCCACCGCGATGCTGGTCGACGGCGACACGGTCGCCTGGATCGGCTCCGAGCATGCGGCCGAATCGCTGGCCGATGCCACCATGACCGTCGTTGACCTGGCCGGCGCCCTCATCACCCCGGGCTTCGTGGACTCCCACGTCCACACCACAGAGACCGGTCTGGCCCTGGAATCCATCGACCTTTCCTCCTGTACCGGCATCACTGACCTGCTGGACCGGGTCGCAGCGGCGGCGCGCACCGGCGTCAGCACCGTGTTGGGGCACGGCTGGGATGAGTCGCGGTGGCCGGAGCGCATGGTCCCCACCGCCGGGCAACTGGACGCAGCCGGCGGAGGTAAGCACGTCTATCTGGCCCGCGCCGATGTTCATTCGGCGGTGGTTTCCGGGTCCCTCGCAGCTGCGCTGGACCTGGCGAACCTCGACGGCTGGGACAACGGCTTCGTGGTGCGCGACGCCCACGTCACGGCGCGGCTGGCCTCGCGGGATCTGGCCGACGGCGAACGCTCCGGCTACCAGAGCGCTGCGCTCCGGCGGGCCGCGGCCAACGGAATCGTGGCGGTCGCAGAGATGGGCGCGCCCCATATCTCACCGGTGGCCGACCTCCAGGCATTGCTCCGGATCGGCCAGGACCCCCTGGGGGAGCAGCTCCCGGAGATCCTGCCGTACTGGGGACAGCCTGTTACGTCGGTCACCGAGCTTCAGGAGGTGCTGGACCTGTTCGGTGGCAGCCTGGCCGGCATCGGCGGAGACCTCAACGTGGACGGTTCCCTTGGGTCCCGGACCGCGGCGCTCCGGGAACCCTATGCCGATGACGTCCATCGGGGTTCGGTTTTCCTCCAGGCCGACACCGTCGCAGCGCATCTGGGTGCCGCCACCAGCATAGGAATGCAGGCAGGGTTCCATGTCATTGGGGACGCCGGCCTGGACGTGGTCCTGCAGGGTCTCGCCCTGGCAGCCGATGCCCACGGTATCGAGGCGGTCCGGCGGGCTCGCCACCGCCTGGAACACGTCGAACTCGCCGACGCTGAGGCTATCGCCCGACTGGTGCATTTTGGGGTCACCGTCAGTGCCCAGCCGGCCTTCGATGCGCGTTGGGGTGCTGCTGGCGGGTTGTACAGCCAGCGCCTCGGAACCCCGCGGATGACCGGGATGAACCCGTTCGCGAGCTTCCTGGCGGCAGGGGTCCCGCTGTGCTTCGGTTCCGACAGCCCCGTGACATCCCTCAACCCGTGGGCCACCCTCCGGGCGAGTGTGATGCACAACAACCCCGCGCAACGGATCTCCGCTCGCGCAGCCTTTATCGCCCACACCCGGGCCGGTTGGCGGGCCGTAGGCACGGGAAACCCGTTGTTGGGCCAGCTTGTCCCTGGTGCTCCGGCGTCGTACGCCGTGTGGGAGGTGGAGGAGCTGATGGTGCAGACGGCTGACAGCAGGGTGCAATCGTGGAGCACCGACCCCAGGGCGGGGACACCGCTCCTTCCTGCCCTCGATACCGGCGCGGACCCGGTGTGTCTTGAGACGGTCCATCGGGGCCGACAGTTGTTCCAGGCCCCAGGTTTCAACGAAATTTCATCGCCCCTACGGTCCGTGTCCTGACCTGCACAAACAAGTGTTTACGCAGGTCAGGGGGCTGTTGACACTCGCTCCACAGCACGTAAGCTGTGGAGTCAACGGGTCAGGAACTCAGAGAAGATTCACTGACCCGACCGAGCCGATTCAACGCAGGTCCTAGGCAGCCACCGTTTTTCAGTGGGCCTCGCCGCGCGTCACGGCATCGGTACCCCGGAACGGGTAGGTTCGCGCGTCAGTAGAAAACAGCTGTGATTCTTGGATCCGTGCTGGCCCGAAGGCGCGCGGATCTACCCGACCCTCCACGGCATCCCGATTCGATCGGCCTGGTGGCTCTTTTTCTGTCCCACGCGGGCATCCAATATACTGGGCGTTTGGTTCCGGGCCCCGGGATCCGTGCGCCACGGCGTATCAGCTACGTGATCGAAGGTTGCCTGAGTGCGAGTCGTCACCATCATTCCCACCTACAACGAGATCGAGTCGCTTCCCCTGACAGTCGAACGACTGCGCCGGGCCGTACCTCACTCCGACGTCCTGGTGGTGGACGACAACAGCCCCGATGGTACCGGCGGGCTCGCCGACACCCTGGCAGGTGCCGACCCGCAGATCCATGTCCTGCACCGCACGGGTAAGGCGGGTCTGGGAGCCGCGTACATCGCGGGATTCACCTGGGCGCTGGACGCTGGCTACGACGTACTGGTCGAGATGGATGCTGACGGCTCTCACCGGCCCGAGCAGCTACAGTCCCTGCTCGACAAGGTGGCTGACGCCGACCTCGTCATTGGGTCGCGGTGGGTCCCCGGCGGCAGCGTGGTGAACTGGCCGCGACGCAGGAAATTGCTCTCCCGGGCCGGCAGCACCTACTCCAGGCTGATGCTGGGCATCGATGTCCGGGATATCACCGCAGGCTACCGTGCGTTCCGCCGGGAAACCCTCGAAAAGGTTGATCTGACAACCGTTGACTCGGTGGGGTACGGATTCCAGGTGGACATGACCTTCCGGGTGGCGACGCTGGGCCTGAAGATTGTTGAGGTGCCGATCACTTTCGTGGAACGGGAGTTCGGGGCATCGAAGATGAGTGGCGGAATTGTCCTCGAGGCCATTGCCAACGTCACCCGGTGGGGACTCGCCGCACGGTGGCGGGCACTGACCTCGCGCGACAAGAAGTAGCTTCCACAACCCGCCAGGACAGAAACGCCCCGCAGTGTCAGGGTTGCCGGTTCCTTCCGGCAATTCTTGCTGTCGGGGCCGCTTCTGGGGCTGGCGGGCACGAAAAAGCCGGGCTGACCCTGAGGGTCAACCCGGCTTTTCCAACTTCCTGTACTGCTAGGCGGACTGGCGCTCTCCGCGGCGTTCCCGCAGGATGGTCAACCGATCCTGGAGGATCTGCTCCAGCTCGTCCATGCTGCGACGCTCCAGCAGCATGTCCCAGTGAGTACGTACTGGCTTGTCACCTGAGGTGTCGGGGCGTTCCCCGTCCACCAGCAACGCTTCCTTACCGGTTTTGGAAACCCAGACCGGTGGGACGTCAGCTTCCGCTGCAAAAGTGACGAACACCCGCTCGCCGTCTCCGCAACGGTATTCAACCCGCTGCCGTGGAGCTGGCTCAACACCGGATTCAGTCTCCATGCTTTGCGCTCCGAGGCGCATACCGCGCAAGCTACGATCGCTCATGTAATCTCCTACTCAACAATTTGGCATCCGTAACGGCGGATGATGGTGCGGTAGTGGCTACCGCAACCTGCCACTTACATAACGCTGTGGACGTGACGTCTGTTCCCGATCTGACCAGCGAAAGTACGGCAAACACCCAATTATACGCTGGGGCAGGGCACAAAAAGAAACCGAACAGCCGACGCGAGCCAGCCGTCCGGTTTCTACGGTGTCAGGCGCTGTGGGTACGGGACGGGCTATCGCCGTCGGGCGCATCAGCGGTAGCGTTGCCCAGGACGTTACCGATACCCTTGAGCGCTTCACCCACCTCACTGGGAATAATCCACAGCTTGTTGGACGATCCTTCGGCGAGCTTGGGAAGGGTCTGCAGGTATTGATAGGCGAGGAGCTTCTGGGTCGGGTTGCCCTTGTGGATGGCATCGAACACCTTCTGAATGGCCTGCGACTCGCCGTCGGCGCGGAGAATGGCCGCCTTGGCGTCACCTTCCGCGGCGAGGATGGCGGCCTGTCGCTGGCCCTCGGCTGTGAGGATCTGCGACTGCTTGGTTCCCTCGGCAGTCAAAATGGCTGCGCGGCGGTCCCGCTCGGCTCGCATCTGCTTCTCCATCGAGTCCTGGATGGACAGGGGAGGGTCGATAGCCTTCAGTTCCACCCGGGATACCCGGATGCCCCAGCGACCGGTGGCCTCATCAAGCACTCCGCGCAGTTGGCCGTTGATCTGGTCGCGGGAGGTCAGGGCCTCCTCAAGGTTCAGACCACCAACCACGTTGCGCAGGGTGGTGGTGGTGAGCTGTTCCACGGCCTGGATGTAATTGGCGATCTCATAGGTAGCCGCCCGAGGATCAGTGACCTGGAAGTAGACCACCGTGTCGATCGAAACCACCAGGTTGTCTTCGGTGATGACGGGCTGGGGAGGGAATGACACCACCTGTTCGCGCAAGTCCAGCAGGGGCAGCAGCCGGTCCACGAAAGGGATCAGGATGGTCAACCCGGGTTGGAGGGTTCGCTGGTATTTTCCGAGCCGTTCCACCACACCGGCGCGAGCCTGCGGGACAATTCGCACCGACTTCACCAGCACGACCAGAACGAAAATGATCAGGGCAATCAGGACGACTGTCAGTCCGATTGCCCCTGCGTCGGTAGGCATATGTTCCCCTTTTGGTAGGTTGGCGCGATCGTTGGGTAAGTCTGGGCAACCGCGGTTGGGCGGCCCATCTGGGCAACCGCGTCTAGACAGCCCCGGAATCGGCGGCTTGCGGGCGGGCGGGGGCACTGATCAGCGCAGTGGCACCGTCGATTCGGGTGACGGCGACACGTTCGCCGGCGGGAATCAGCGACCCGTCGAGGGTGCGGGCCGACCAGGTGTCACCGCCGATCTTCACGGTGCCGGATTCGCCGGTCACGATGTCGAGGGTGAGAGCCGACTCCCCGATGAGTCGGTCCACGTTGCTGAGCTGTTCGGGGGAGCCCCGCTTGAGGTGTTTCAGCGCCACCGGGCGGACCACCAGCACCATCAGGAGCGACACCACGCTGAAGATGATGACCTGCAGGAAGAACGCCGCACCGAGGAAGGTGCTGATCATGGCTGCGAGGGCACCCATCGCCATCATGACGAAAAACAGGTCAAGAGTCAGGGTTTCCACTGCGGCAAGACCAAGGAAGAGAACCAGCCACAGGATCCAGCCGTTCTCCAAAAGCCACTCAAACATGTCTTCCCCTCTGGCTAAGGCGCCGTGAGCGCATACTGCGTTCTTCAATCATGCCAAAGCGGGGTGCGGAAACCTAGGGGTCGAGGCCTCACCGGACCGGTTGTTATCGATCCGCAAGCCTCAGCGGTCCTGGTGCCGCCGGAAAACCTGGACGGTGAACCGGGCACTGGCTGGAGTCCGTTCGGGGAGCACCGCCAAATCCGCCCACAGGTCTTCTGGGACCAGATGGTGGCCAGCCGGGCCCATCAGCGCGACATTGTAGATATCGGTGTGGGACAGCTGCAGGGAGAGCTCAACGGTTGCCGAATCGGCCTCGTCGAACAGTCCGGTCAGGCTGGTTGCCACCGCCGTGGCCTTATCCGGGCGCACCTCAAGCAAACCGGCGTCGTCGGCGATTTCGGCAAGGTGCCCCGGCAGGGGGGTGACAACGACCAGCACACCGCCGTGATTCAGCACGCGATGGAACTCTTCGGGGTTGCGGGGCGCAAAAACGTTGAGGATGATGTCGACCCCTGAATCCCGCACCGGCAACTGCCGCCACACATCCCAGACCACGCACACACCGTCCCGCAGGATTCCGGCTGCCCGGCGCAGGGCGAACTTCGAAATATCGAGGGCCAGCACCGCGGCCCCGGGATGTCGGCGCTCCAGTTCGGCCAGGTAGTATCCGGTACCGGCGCCGGCGTCGAGGATTACCCTGGGCTCGGCGACGTGCCGTTGCGCCAGGTCGGCCAGAACCGCCTGGAGTGGGGCGTAGTGGCCTGCGCCGAGAAAGTCGGTGCGTGCCTGCACCATCACTGCGGTGTCCGACTGGAATTCGGTGCCCCTGCCAGTGAGCAGGTTGAAGTAGCCCTGCTTTGCCGCATCGAACCGGTGACCCGCCCCGCACACCAGCGCGCCCGCACCGTCCAGGAGTCCCAGCGGCGCTGCGCACACGGGGCAGCACAACAGGTTCTCCGGAAGGTGGGGCATAGATTCATCCTAGGGCCGGAATTGGGAACACCCAGCGACTGATCTAGTCTCGGACTTGTGAAACCACATGAGCTGAATCACCTCCAGTCCGTAAGTTCACCGTCGATCTCACCTGATGCGCAGCGTTGTGTTGTGTCGGTGACCCGACCCGATTTCGATGCCGACAGTTATGTTGGGCAGCTGTGGGACATTGCGGTTCCCGGGGGCGCCGCGCGACGGTTGACCCGCGGTTTCCGCGACACCGCACCCCAGTATTCGCCGGACGGCGCCGCCATCGCCTTCCTCAGGGCAGAGCCCGGCGGCAAGCCTCAGCTGATGATCGTTGACAGCCGCGGCGGCGAACCCCAGCGCCTGACGGACCAGAAAATGGGGGTTGGCTCGTTCAGCTTCTCGCCCGATTCGTCGAAGCTCACCTTCACCTCCCGCGTTCCGGAGCACGGCCGCTACGGGACCGTCGACGGCGTCGGCCCCGGGCTGGAGGATCCCCGCCTGATCAGCACGTTCAAGTACCGGATGAACGGGCTGGGCTATTCGCTGGACAAACGGACCCAGATTTTTGTTCTCGACGTACCGAGCCTCGACGCCGAACCTTTCGTGGAACCGGTCGGCAGGGCAAAGGAAGCTGCGGTGGACCCGGCTGGCAGCGAAAAGCCGGCAGCCAAGGAGAAGGCACCCGGCAAAGGGCTTCCGGAGGCCGTGCAGCTGACCACGGCAGACGCGGATCACAACGAGCCTGTTTTCACCCGCGACGGGCGCCGCATCCTCTTCACCGCGGCGCTGCATTCCGACGCCGACACCACCCTGTACACCGATGTCCATTCGATGGCGGTGGATGGGTCCGACGTCGTGCAACTCACCAACCGCGGCTCTGGTACCCGGCTGGGCTGCAGCCGGCCGGTCGAAAGCCTCGATGGACACTGGCTGTTCTTCCTGGGCAGCGACCTTTCCGAGGACGGGCTGGACTTCCTGGCCCGGAACACCGCGCTCTACGTTGCTCCAGCCGCTGCACCCGGCGAAGCTCGGGCCATCACCGATGCCGAGACCGTGGACCTGGGCGAGGTGGGGGACATCGTGCCGCGCGGCGCCGATTCGGTGCTCGTCTTTAACCGGACCCGGGGCCGCGGCACCCTCCTCGAAGCCTCCGCCGACGGGACCGTCAGCACCCTGCTCGACGGCGAACTCATCGTGACAGGTGCAGCGGCGAAGGGCGACCTGGTGGTTGCCGCCTATACCGATCCCACCACGATGGGGGATCTGGCAGTAGTGTCCGGGGGCTCCCTCAAACCGCTCACAGACCTCTCCAACGACCTCCGGATGCAGACCGCAGTGGTGGCACCCAAAGAAGAAACCTTCACGGCCAGCGACGGGCACAGCGTGCATGGCTGGGTGCTGGAACCCGAGGGCGAGGGGCCCCACCCGGTCCTGCTCAACATTCACGGCGGCCCGTTCGCCCAATATGGCTGGGGATACTTCGACGAGGCGCAGGTCTATGTCAACGCCGGGTACGCCGTCGTCATGTGCAACCCGCGGGGAGCGGCCGGGTACGGGCAGGAGCACGGCCGCGTGATCAAGGGAGCGATGGGTACCGTTGACCTCCTCGATGTCCTGGGCTTCCTGGACGGCGCACTGGAGAAATACCCGTCGTTTGATCGGGACCGGCTGGGCGTCATGGGCGGGTCCTACGGCGGCTACCTGACCGCGTGGACCATCTCCCAGGACCATCGGTTCACGGCGGCAGTGGTCGAACGCGGCTACCTGGATCCGCCGTCGTTCGTCGGTTCATCGGACATTGGCTGGTTCTTCTCCGATGCCTACACCGGCAACGATCCTGATCAGGTGAGGGCACAGAATCCGTTTGCACACGTCGACAAGGTGCAGACCCCCACCTTCGTGGTCCACTCCGAGGAGGATCTGCGCTGCCCACTGGAGCAGGCTCAACGCTATTACACGGCGTTGAAGCTGCGCGGAGTGCCAACAGAGCTTCTGGTGTTCCCGGGCGAGACCCACGAATTGTCCCGCGCCGGATCACCGTGGCACCGTCGGCAGCGGTTTGAGCACCTTCTCAACTGGTGGGCCAGATACCTGCCGACGGCGAAGAACCAGCAGCCGTAAGCGGCTAGCCCACAGCGGCTGGCTTACAGCGGCTGGCGGCAGCGCAGCATGGCGGGGGAGCAGGATCTCAAAGCAGGCACCCCAGCCCGGTCGTGAGACCACCGTTGCGCTGCCGCCCGTGCATAACCGGTTGCCACCGTGCCGTCACCTGGAGCAGAATCAGACGATATCGAACGTACTGTTGGATGCTGGTGCGCACGAGGCTAGCGACGCCGTTGGGAGCCGCTGCGGCGACCCCGGCAGTAGGAGAGACGATGAGCACGTCGACGACGACGACCGACCCACACGAATTACCCTCGCACACCGCCGACCAACACGATCTGATCCGGGTTCAGGGTGCCCGTGAGAACAATCTCAAAGACCTCTCAGTCGACATTCCGAAGCGCCGCCTGACGGTTTTTACTGGCGTGTCCGGATCGGGCAAGAGTTCCCTGGTGTTCGCGACCATCGCTGCCGAGTCGCAGCGGATGATCAATGAAACCTACAGCGCATTTGTCCAGGGATTCATGCCCAGCCTGGCGCGCCCCGACGTCGACCGTCTGGAAGGCCTGACGACGGCGATCATCGTCGACCAGGAGCGGATGGGCGCCAATCCACGCTCGACGGTTGGCACCGCCACCGACGCCAACGCGATGCTTCGGATCCTCTTCAGCCGGCTTGGCTCACCGTATGTGGGACCGCCGACGGCGTTTTCCTTCAACGTGCCCACCCGTAAGGCCAGCGGAGTGATGAGTACCGACAAGGGCGGCCGGGTGGAGAAAAGCGTGGTCAGGGATGCCGTCTATCTGGGTGGCATGTGTGCACGCTGCGAGGGCATGGGATCGGTCTCCGATTTCGACCTGACGGCGCTCTTCGACGAGACCAAGTCGCTGGGGGAGGGAGCACTCACCATTCCCGGGTACAGCATGGACGGCTGGTACGGCCGGATCTTCAGCGGTGCAGGGTTCGACATCGACAAACCGCTGGCCAGCTTCACCAAGAAGGAACTCGACGACCTCCTGTACAAGGAGCCGACCAAGGTGAAGGTCGAGGGCATCAACCTCACCTTCGAGGGAGTCATCCCGAAGATCCAGAAGTCGATGCTGTCCAAGGACGTTGAGGCGATGCAACCTCATATCCGGGCGTTCGTGGAGCGGGCCATCACCTTCCAGCCGTGCCCCGAATGCCAAGGCACCCGGCTCAGTCCTGAAGCCAGGTCATCGACGATTCAGGGCAAGAACATCGCCGATCTGTGCATCATGCAGATCGATGAGCTGGCGGCCTGGGTGCGTGCGTTGCAGGAACCGTCCGTGACGCCCCTGTTGAAGGGCTTGCAACACCTGCTGGATTCTTTCGCGGAGATCGGGCTGGGATATCTATCGCTTGACCGGCCGGCCGGCACCCTGTCCGGGGGAGAGGCTCAGCGGACCAAGATGATCCGGCACCTCGGTTCCTCGCTGACCGATATCACCTACGTTTTTGATGAGCCGACCATCGGCCTGCACCCGCACGACATTCAGCGGATGAACGGGCTGCTGGTCCAGTTGCGTGACAAGGGGAATACGGTGCTGGTGGTGGAGCACAAACCCGAGACCATAGCCATCGCTGATCACGTGATCGATCTGGGTCCTGGCGCTGGCACCCAGGGCGGCAGCGTCTGCTTCGAGGGCAGCGTCGATGGCCTGCGTACCAGTGACACCATCACCGGTCGACACCTCGACGACCGGGCAGCTGTCAAGGCAACGGTGCGTCAGCCCTCGGGCAGCCTGGAGGTGCGCGGCGCCGCAACCCACAACCTTCAGAACGTGGACGTTGACGTGCCGCTGGGTGTGCTCTGCGTAGTCACGGGGGTGGCTGGTTCAGGTAAGAGTTCGCTCATCCACGGGTCGGTCGCCGGACGCGAGGGTGTGGTGGTGATCGACCAGGGCGCCATCAAGGGGTCGCGCCGCAGCAATCCCGCCACCTACACGGGACTCCTCGAGCCGATCCGAAAGGCTTTCGCCAAAGCGAACGGCGTCAAACCGGCCCTGTTCAGTTCCAACTCCGAGGGTGCCTGCCCCACCTGCAACGGTGCTGGCATTATCTTCACTGAACTCGGGGTCATGGCCACTGTCGAGTCCACCTGCGAGGACTGCGAGGGGAGGAGATTCCAGGCGTCGGTCCTTGAGTACACCCTGGGGGGACGCAACATCGCCGAGGTACTTGCCATGTCGATGACCGAGGCTGAAACCTTCTTCGGTGCGGGCGACGCCCGCACCCCGGCCGCCCACAGAATCCTCGACCGCCTGGTGGATGTGGGGCTCGGTTATCTGACCCTCGGCCAGCCGCTCACCACCCTCTCGGGCGGTGAGCGGCAACGCGTCAAGCTGGCGACGCAGATGGCCGAAAAAGGCGACGTGTATGTGCTTGATGAGCCGACCACCGGCCTGCACCTGGCCGACGTGCAGAACCTGCTCGGGCTCCTCGACCGGCTCGTCGATTCCGGCAAATCGGTCCTGGTGATAGAACACCACCAGGCGGTGATGGCGCACGCCGACTGGCTGATCGACCTTGGGCCCGGCGCGGGTAACGACGGCGGCCGGGTGGTCTTCGAGGGAACCCCAGCCGAGCTCGTCGCTGGCAAAACGACGCTGACCGGCGAGCACCTGGCGGCCTACGTGGGCGGCTGACCGCGCCTAACCCGCCGGCTGGAGCGTAGTGCGCCCAGCGTATGCTCCCCGGTGGCCAGCCGCCCGATGCCGGTCCGGGAGGCGCGCTCCTTCGCCGAAGAACTTTTCCCGGAGGGTCCCGGACCGGTAATCGGACTGGGCCAGGCCCCGCTTTCGCAGTTCGGGCAGGACCCCCTCAATGAAGTCCTGATAGGAGCCGGGAATGGTCTGGTTGATGATGTTGATCCCGTCGATTCCCGCGTCCTGCCAGAATTCGAGCTGGTCGACGATTTGTTCAGGGGTACCAGCAATCTGCTGGTTGTACGCCCGGTAGCGCGCAACATCGGCGATCGTCGGATTCCCGCCAGGGACTGAGGCGAACAGGGCCTCAAGTACGCCGCGGGCGCCGTCGGTACGTACCTCGCCCAGAGTGGTGTCGAGGGGGAGCCCGCCGAGGTCAACCCCGATACCGCCGCCGATGTGCGCCACGATCGTATCCAGGTCCAGGTAGTCGTCGAGCTCAGCCCGCTTTCGCGACACCTCGGCTTCGGTGGATCCGACCACAAAGGAGAGCCCGGCAAAGAATTTGATGTCCTCGTCGCGGCGACCCAGTTCGCGGGCAAGGGCGCGGACCGATGCTGTCGTCTTCCGGGCGTAGTCCACATTGGGTGCGAAGAGGAAGGCTGCTTCAGCGTTGGCAGCGGCAAAGTGCTGCCCCCGTCCTGAGGAGCCGGCCTGGAACAGTAGGGGAGTGCGCTGCGGTGACGGAGCCACCAGGTGGGGGCCCTCCACCGAATAGCGGGCCCCGTGGTGATTGATCTTATGGACCTTCGACGGGTCGGCATGGCGGCCCGTCCGCTTGTCCTGGACGAGGGCGCCGTCGTCCCAGGAGCCCTCCCAGAGCTTGTAGCAGACCTCCAGGTACTCGTCGGCCCAGTCGTAGCGGCTGTCGTGTTCGACGAGCCCGTTGTGGCCGAAGTTCTTGAACGAATTTTCAAGCACGCTGGTGACAATGTTCCAGGCGACCCGCCCCTCGCTGAGATGGTCGAGGGTGGACAGTTGGCGGGCAAACTGGAATGGATGAGACTGAACGACGGAGCTGGTCAGGGCCAAACCGAGATGTTCGGTTGTTGCCGCCAGCGCCGATTGCAGGACCAGCGGGTCGTTGGCGGGAACCTGGAGCCCGCGCTCGATGTGGGACGTCCAGCCGCCCCCATGGTTGCCGTACAGCCCGACGACGTCGGCAAGGAAGAGCGCATCGAATTTCGCTTCCTCCAGCGTTCGCGCCAGGTCTGTCCACAGCCGCAGGTCATTGAATCGGTGTTGTTGGGCTTCGGGGTGGCGCCACTGCCCGCCGAGGATGTGGCTTGTGGTGTTCATCGCGAATGCGCTGAGGAGAAGACGTGGGCGTTCAGTGAAGACTGACATCAGGGGGTACCTCCGGTGGTGGATGAGGGGCGAGCGGTGGCGTCGCCGATGCTGTTCAGGCCAGTGGGGGTGGTGCTGTTGATCAGATAGTCGCCGACTGAGCGCGCTTTGAATAGCGCCGGGTTGTGGGTGGCCACCGTCCTCGCGTTGCGCCAGTGGCGGTCCAGTGCCTTGTCCTTGCCGACTGCCGACGCCCCGGCGACGTCGAATAATTCGCTGGTTGCCGCCAGCACCAACGGGGGAACCGAGACGTGAGCCTGGTCGACAGCCAGTTCGGCGCGGAGGAACGCTGCCTCGGGGGATAGTGCCAATGCCGGGTCGACGGCGGCGTCAAGGTCCCGGGCCGCCGCCGTCACGACGGCTTCGGCGGTGTACACCTTCGATGCCAGGACACCGACATGTTCCTGGATCTGGGGATCATCGCGGAACAGGCCGCCCGATCCCGTGTTGAAAGTCCGGATCCGGGCTTGAACGAGGTTCACCGCGTCGCGGCGGGCAGCGCGGCCGATCCCGGCCAGCACCGCAAGGAGGAAGAGTTGAAAAAACGCTGGTTCGAGCGTACTTGTCACCTTCCGCTGCAGGATGTCCCCGGACTCGACCGGCACCCGGTCAAAGCGCGCGGTGCCGGTCCCCGTCAACGGCTGACCAAAACCATCCCAGTCGTCCACGATCGTCACCCGCGGGTCGTCCGCCCTCACCAGCGCGTATTGTCTCCCTTCGAGCCCCTCAGTGCTCGCCATGACCACCACCCAGTCGGCGAAAATACTGCCGGTGGTGTAGAACTTTTCACCGGTGAGGAACCATTGCCCCTCCTCCTGGTGGAGCCTGGTCCGGGTTGTGCCGAGGGCGTTACCCGAGCGTTCAGTGGCAGCGTTGCCGAAGATTTGGCCAGCAGCGATACGGGGGAACCAACGGTCCTGAAACTCTGCGGACTGCAGCGCGGCCGTTTCGACAAACGAAAAATGGGAGCGCAACAGGTGGGAGACATTCGAGTCCGCCTCTGCCAGTTCAGTGACGAGCCGGAAGAGGTGTTCATGGCTCACCGGATTGCCGCCGAACCGGGCGGGCACCCGAAGGGTGGTGAATCCTGCGTCCCTGAGCCACCCCACCTGGGCGAAGGGCAGGGTCCGGTCCGCTTCACGGGCGAGGGCGCCGTCGGCGATGCGCTGGAACACGGGCCGGAAACGCGCGGCGAGTTCCTCGTATCTGGCCTCTCCGGTGGCCGTACTGTGCTGTGGTGCGTACGGCTGCGGTACGTCCGGCTGGGGTCCGCTGTGCTGGGCGCTGGTGGTGGTGGTCATGGAGTTGTCCTTACGTGGTTGCGAGGGCGGCAATGCCGCTGCGAGTGGAGGCGTGGGCGCGAAGCCGGTGGCCCGGGTTGGAGTTGAGCAGCAGTTGGGTGTAATCACTGGTGGGATTGCCGAAGACCTCATTAGTTGGGCCCGTTTCGACGAGTTTCCCCCGGTGCATGACGCCAACGGCCGACGAGATTCGTTCAACCACGTGAAGGTCATGGGAAATGAAGAGGTAAGTCAGTCCGAGTTCTTGTTGCAGGTCTGCCAGTAGGTCGAGGATCTGGGCCTGTGTCAGGACGTCGAGGGCTGACAGTGCCTCATCCAGCACCAAGGTGTGCGCCCCGAGCGCGAGCGCACGCGCAATTGCGACGCGCTGGCGCTGACCACCGGAGAGTTCAAGCGGACGTTTGCCCGCGAGGCTCGACGGGATATTCACCTGGTCCAGGAGTTCGGCCACTCGTTTGGCACGGGTTGTCCTGGAGCCGATCCGGTAGTTCCGGAGGGGCTCGCCGATGATGTCGCGGATAGGTAAGCGAGGATCGAGCGCGGAATCGGGGTTCTGATAAACCAGTTGCAGGTGTTTCCACAATTCTCTCTTCTGCTGTCGGGAAGCGGAGGTGACGTCCTGTCCGTGGATGAGGATCTGTCCGGCCCCTGGATCGAGCAGCCGGAGAATCATGCGGGCAGTGGTCGATTTTCCGGATCCCGATTCTCCCACCAGGGCGAAGGTGGTGCCCTGGGCAACGCTGAAGGACACGCCGTCGACGGCCCGGTGCTGCTCGCCCGCCCTGTCAAAGTCCCGGATCAGGCCTCTTACTTCGATGGCCGCCGTTGCACCGGGCGCTGTGGTGGAGATGGCTCTGGCCACCGCAGGGCTGAGGTGGGGAGCGGCCTCCTCCAGCAGCCGGACCGTGTACTCGTTCGCCGGCGCCGCAAGAATGTCAGCCACCAGCCGGTCCTCGAGGATGCGGCCTTGCCGCATCACGACAATCCGCACGGCGTGGTCGGTGGCTACCGCCAGGTCGTGGGTCACAAAAATGACTGCCGTGCCAAATTCGGTAGCCAGACGCTCAAAAACCTCGAGAATCTTCGCCTGGACGGTCACGTCAAGAGCCGATGTCGGTTCGTCAGCAATGAGCAGCTCCGGCCGGAGGCTGAAGGCAATCGCGATGAGAACACGCTGTTTCAGGCCCCCTGATAACTGGTGCGGGTACTGTTTCAGCCGTTCCTCAGGCCGGTCAATCCCCACCAGATCGAGTAACCGGATGACCTCAGACCGGATCGACTCACGGGATTGCCGGGGACCGCCGGAGTGCAGCCGGAAGACCTCGGACAGCTGGGAACCGATCGTTTTGACGGGATCGAGCGAGGCTCCGGGGTCCTGCGGTACCAGTGAGATCCGTACCCCCCGAATTTTTTCCAGGTCCCTCTCTCGTGCGTCAGTGAGTGCGAGGTCTCCCAGGGAAATGGACCCCGCGGTCCGCTGCGCAGCTGCCGGGAGTAATCCGATGATCGATTTGGCCAGGGTGGATTTGCCCGAGCCTGATTCACCGACCAGTGCCACAATCTCACCGCGGCGGATGGTGAGGTCCACGCCGTCGACGGCGGTCTTCGCCTCAGTTCCGCGACCATATTCGATCCGCAGTCCCTGGATGGTCAGCAGTGATTCGTCGGTCCAGCGAGGAGTTTGTGCCATTTTTACGGCGGGGTTGGGGCTGGGTCGTGCGTGGGTAACGTCCACTGGATGCTCCTGACTAGATTCGGAAGGTTTTGAGTAGCTGTCGGCCCAGGGTCGCCAGTAAAAGGACCGTCAGGACAATGACGAGGCCAGGCAGCGTGGTCAACCACCAGGCGGTCCCGAGATATTGCCGTCCTTCGGCGATCAGTAGGCCCCATTCCGGGGTGGGTGGTGGGGCGCCAAAGCCGAGGAAGCCTAACCCGGAGATGGCGAGGATCGCCGCACCCAGGTCAACCGCCAGCAACGCGAGGACGGGTCCGCTGGCATTCGGCAGGAGGTGGCGGGTAATGACTGACCAAAAGGTTCCACCGTTGAGGAATGAAGCCTCGATGAAGTCAAGATTGCGCACCCTCAACACCTCTGATCGGACCACTCGGGCGAAGGAGGCGACCGAGGCGATGCCGATGCCGACGCCCAGCGAAATTGGCCCGGGGGAGAAGGCGGTGACTATGACGAGCGAGATGAGAAAGCCGGGCACGGCCAGCAGCACGTCCACCAGCCGCATCGCTGTGGTGTCGGCGGCCCGTCCCGCGGTTGCGGCAATGATCCCGACGAGCGTGCCCACCACCAGACCGATGAGGACCGCGAGCCCGGCGGTGAGGAGGGTCTGACGCGTACCGAACACCACCCGGGTGAAGACGTCCCGGCCGAGATGATCGGTGCCGAAAATGTGGTCAGCGTCGGGTGCACGAAAGTTGTCGCCCGGCACCCCGTCGAGTGGGGAGAACGAGGTGAACAGGTCGGGAGCGAGCGCCCAGGCGGCGACGACGGTCAGGGGCGCCGCCGTCAACCAGAGGGACGGGCTACGAAGCGGTCCGCGCCGTCGTCGGGCTGACGGCACAGGAGCGGTCTCGGGCACCGCCGCCCCGAGGCCGGGATCGCCGTTCCTGCCTGGGCCTGGATCTGCAGTCAGTACTGGAGGGGGGAGATTATTGGTGGTTGGCACAGGGAAACCTTTATCGAAGGGAGGTCATCAAGCAGCAAGGGCCCGGGGGGCGCCATCTCGACTGCTGGTGAGGATGCGGGGATCAAGGAGCGGATACAGGAGGTCAACTGCCAGGTTGACCACCACAAAGATCGAAGCCGTCAGGAGCACCAGTCCCTGCACCAACGGCACATCCTGGGTGGTGACTGCCGTCAGGACCACTGACCCGAGACCCGAGCGGGCGAAGACGGTTTCAGTGATCACCGACCCGGCGAAAAGCGTTCCAACCGTGATGCCCATGATTGTCAGGGCGGGACCCGCAGCGTTCTTCAGCGCGTGGCGGAAGAAGATCCAGGACCGTGAGGCACCCTTCGCCCGGAGCACATCTATGAAGGGCTGGTCATAGACGTGGTTGATGCTCTTGAGCAGCACCTGGGCCAGGGGAGCGGACACGACAGTGGCCAGTACCAGTACCGGGACGGCGAGGGACAGAAAGGAACCATCGGGGAACAACGACATGACTCCCCAGCGGATGGAGAGCAGATCGAGCAGCACAAGACCGAGCCAGAATGCTGGAATGGCCGCGAACAGGGGAGGCACGTTCACTAAAACCCGACGGATCACCGTCGAACGGGTGAGTGTCGCGGCGCCGACAAGGGAAACGGCGATGAGTACCGCAGTGATGAAGGCGGCGCCGGCCAGGGCGACGGTCGACCCGGCGACCCCACTGATCCGGTCCCACACTGACTGTCCGGAAGCCAGCGAGTACCCGAAATCACCGGAGAAGAGCCCCACCAGCTGGTTCAGGTATTGCGTCAGCAATGGCTGGTCATAGCCGTACTGACTCTTCATGGCGTCGATCGCTGATTGATCGACCGCTGAGTCGGCGGTCAGGAAAATTGTTACCGGATCGCTGGGCAGAAGCTGTACGGCGAGAAAAACCGCAGTGTAGGCGAGCCACACCACCAACAGGGCCTGACCTATCCGTTGCAAGAGATAGCGGATCATGAACGCTACCCGCCGGTTTTCCAGGCACCCTGGAATACCGGGGCGGTGCCGGACGTGAATTCAATCTGGGTCCCGCTGTGGGCACCGTAAACCTGGACCTCGTCCCAGAGCACCAGGGAGTAGGCCTTATCCACCACCAACGCATACTGTTCGTCGGCCAGCAGCTCATCGCGCTCTTCGAGTGAGGTTGCCGCACGCTCGGCCGCGAAGATAGCGTTGAGGTCTTCGTCGCTGGTGTGCGTCATGGTGTTGTTTTCCGGCTCGAAGATCGGGCCGAGACCGCCGTAGATGAACTGTCGGGTGCCGAAAAACTCCACCGCTGGGTCAGGCATTGCTGAGGCGAGAAAGGTGTTGTCGCCGGCGCGGTTGTTGAGCTTGACACCAATCTCACGCCACTGCTGTTCAATCAGCTCGAAGGCCGGTTTGATGACAACCGAATTGTTGGAACTAGTGACGGTCACCTCGAGTGCTATTCCGTCTTTGGCCCGGATGCCGTCGGCCCCGACTTTCCAGCCCGCCTCGTCGAGCAGCTGCCGTGCTTCCTCGGGCTGGTATTCGAGTTCTTCGGACAGGTCGGTGAAGCCGGGTGCCCGGTGGTTCAGGACCGAGGCAGCCAGTTCGTAGCTGTCGGACAGGACGGTGTCCTTGAGACTTTGCCGGTCAATACCAATCTGCAGGGCCCGGCGGACGTTCTCGTCGGCCAGCTTCCCGCTGCCGACCCGGACCGCGGCCATGTTCACTGTCAGGTCCACGCCCTTCGCCGGGAGAACCTGATTACCGGTCGCAGCAAGGGTTTCCTCATCCACCGGCTGGAGGCCCCTCACCAGGTCGACCTGCCCCGACTGGACCGCCCCAGCACGATGGGCGACCTCCGGCAGGTATTTGACGACGACCTTGTCGAGGTACGCGTCACCCTGGTTGTCAGCGGTTTCCGGCGCCCAGGCGTAGTCCGGGCGCTTGGCCAGTACTACTTCCTCATCAGGCTTCTCGGACTCGAAGGTGAAGGGTCCGGACCCGGATATCTGGGAGATGGCTGATTGCCCTGCCGCATCCAGCTCAAGTGTTGCGGGGGACACCAACCCGGCGGTGACCGAGGTGGTGGCCCGCAGGAAGTTCGCGTTGGGGGAGGACAGCGTCACCAGCACCTGATCAGCACCGATCACCTCGGCCGACTCGTACCCGGCGAAGTCCACGTTCGGTTGAATCTGGGCCGCCTCAATCCCAAAGCCCTGGGCGTCGAGGTTCAGTTTGACTGCCTCGGCGTCTACCGGGGTGCCATCACTGAACGTCACATCGGGTCGAATGGTGAAGGTGAACTCGGTTGCGTCTGCGTTGGCGGAGAACTCGGAGGCTATCCAGGGGACAATCTCACCCTGGTCGGCGTCGAAATACGTCAGGCGGTCCAGGACGCTGTTGAGGACATTGGACTTTTCATAGAACCTCGCGGACTGGGTCTGCCAGTTATTGATGGGGGTCACCTCGGCATATACCAGGGTGCCGCCCTCGACCGGCTGTCCACTGGCCACATTTTCACCCGGAGCGGTAGTGGCGGTCGAACCGCAGGCGGTGAGCGCCACTGCCGTAAGGCCGATGAGCGCCGCTACCCGCAGGGACCGCCGGCGTGGACCGGGGTTGGGCGGTAGGACGTTGTGGTGTGAGACGGTGCGGGAAATCATGTCGATCCTCTCAGTCGTGATCGAGGTGCCCTACCCACGCACGCTGAAGCATCTGACCGCCAGGAATGGGGTCGACACCAACGGGGGATAAAACTTTCTCCATCGGTCCTGGCAGTAGCACCGGCCCCGAGGGGTGGTTGCTGCGGCTTCAACGAGCCAGGTCTCTCAGCCGCTCTGGATGGTTGTTCAGTCCGGGGGAGCGATACCCTGCGGACTACGGCGATCTAATCGCATAATGATGGGGCGATCAAGAAAGTCCTGATCTGTACGACTTCCGACGCAACATTCAGCATTGGCAGGCCGGTGCAGGTGGGTATACATTTCGGTATGAGAGAGATCAGCACGGAGTGGCGGGTGATCGATAACGTTGCGACGGCATGGTTCGACGCGCGTTCGCTGACCGTCGGGGCGGCGCTGGCCGGACGCATCCTGGAGTTGACACCCGGGGTCGGGACCGATCTGCGCAGGACCGGCGTCCGAGTGCGCCTCGACTCGGACCGCCACGCCGAGACAGTATCGGCGGCTGCGCAGGATCTTGGGCTAACGGCGAACCCTGCCGTGCTGCAGCAACTGAGCGTCGTCGTCGAATCCCCGAATCCGTCTGGGGTGAGGGCATTCTGGCAACGCGTGCTCGACTACGCGCCTGCTGACAACGGCGGTCTGGCGGATCCGTTGCGGCGCGACCCCGCGCTACGGATCCGGCAGTCGACCGAGCCGCGGCCGTTGCGAAACCGCATCCATCTGGACGTGGTGCGGCCGCCTGCGGAGGTCGAGCGGGCGGATCTTGGTCCCGCCTCAGGACCGTTCGAAGTCCGTCACACCGACCCCGACGGCAACGAGGTAGACCTGGTGCCTGGCGCGGCGCTCGGCGGGGGAATCGGCACAGCCGACTGGCAGACGGTGTTCAGCGCGATGGCGTGCTACCGCACCACCTCATCGACCCAGCAGCGAGACCTGACCACCGCAGCAGCGGCCCTGGCCGATAACACGGGCTTCCCGCTGCTCATCGATTTACGCCCCGGGCTGGTGATCTTCGACAGCGGCAAGGACCAGTGGGAGGGCGCCGCCGACGGTCTCGACCCCGATTTCGCCCACCTCGCTGGGGGACTGCAGACCGTGGCACGCGAACTCGGAGCCACTGCGGATCACGGGCTGCCACGCTTCCTCCAACTCTTCTTCGACGCCGCCGACGTCGAGGCGGTTCGTGCGTTCTGGGTCGCCGCACTCGGATACACCCGCGACCAGCGGGCCGGGGTCAGCGACATCCAGGATCCGCTGCAGCTGAACCCCGTGTTGGTATTCCAGGAGATCGACGCTTCCGAAACCGATCGCCGTCGCCAGCGCAACCGCCTACACGTCGAGCTTGACGTGCCGCCGGACCTTGCGCAGACGCGCCTCGCCACCAGCGTCGCTGCTGGTGGCAGGCTCCTTGACGAATCCGAGGATCACTGGCTGGTCGCCGACCCAGAAGGCAACGAGTTGGTGATCGTCAGTAGTTCATAATCTTCCGTCAGGTTGGCGGTAAAGGGAGTTCCCGGATCCGCTGCTGAACTCTTCACACAAACGCCGATAATCTACATTATGTCAACTAACGGATAGCTGGTGGTCAGAAACACGAGTCTTTCGTCATGGTCATTTTGATTCGCGCGTCAGAGACGTTGGTGTCCGGCCACTGCTCAGAGCGCACCTCAATTCCCGATGCAGTTCCCTGGCGGACACCTGCGGCGATTGATACTGCGGTCACCACATTAACCTGCTCCCCTGGGCCGATGACGTAGCCCTCAGCCGGTTCGGCCCGGTCCAGTATGGCTTGAACCTCAGGGTCCTTTGTTAGCGTCGAGCTCACGCCGAGGGTAGTGCCTGGGCCTGACTGCATCGGAATAATGTAGGCGTCCTCCACCACCATGTCCTGAGCATCCAGCAGCTTCACTTCCGTGACGGTGACCGGCTGATCTCCGTTGTTGGTGATTATCTCACCGACGAGGGTTTTCCCCTCGCTTGGCGGCACATCCACGAAGCACATTTCGTCGGTGCCCCCATCAGTGAGGACGCTGGAATATCCCGGGCTGACGGAGCAGCCCGCCCCTGCCATCAGGAGGGCAAGTGCGAGCAGGGTGGTCGCGCTGTTTCGCTTCGCATGCATTCTGTCCTCGGTTCAGCGATTCTTGCGGGGCTTCAGCAATTCCACCGACCCTGCTGGAATAATCTCAATCTCGGCCCCAAGCCCGGACGCGCCGCACTCGAAGCTAAACACTCCGAAGTCGCTTATGCAAGAGGTAGATCGACTCCGCCACGTGATCCCCAATGGCGAGCAACCCGGGCGGACCTGTGACCCCGGCGCCGTCGTAGCTCGACAGATAGGAGCCGGCCTTAGCCGATCGTTGTGCTCGTCCCGTCGGTGCTATCCAGGACATAGACCACCTCGGCGGCGTCCGGCCACCCTTCAAGGAGGCCTTCGACATGATCGCCGCCTTCCTGGTTCGTTACCTCTGCTGTGATGTGGTCAATCATGCCGTCGAGGACTTGTACGAGCACCTGATGTGATGCGCCGTCCGGCCCAATGAAGCGGGCCCGCACCGGATATACCTGGTTGTGTGGCACAGCGCGGGGCAACCCTTCCGGGACCTTGAAGTATGCGGTGCCTGTGAACTCGTCGTCCCAGTAGACCTCCTCGGCGGCATCCAGCTGGGCGCGGAGTTCCTGAGCCCCTCTTTCCTCGCTGGCGCTGAGGATGCCCCTCACCAGTTTTCGAACTTTGCTGTCCAGCGGCCGTACCTGTTCGGACTGATCCTCGAGCATGGCCAGGAACTCCCCCCTTCTGGCTGCAGCACGATCACCAACGAATCCGGCGGCGATGAACGCTGCCGTACCGGCGGCAATCCATCGTCGCGGGTGCTGGATCCCGACCTGGCGCAGCTTGTTCTCCAGTCGCAAATCGATAGCCTCAGTGGTGTCAGCGAAACGAAGCGTGGCAGCTCCTGTAACGACCCCGGCCAGAGCCCTGAGCGGTAGCCGCTTGCCGCCGATCGTAACGCCAACGTAGAGCCCCGACACTACGGCCGAGACCACCCGCATGACGCGGCGCTGCTGTCCGTCCAGCCTGGAAGGATCGACGAGCGTGACGGCGCCCATGACGGCGGTTGACGCGACACCGAAAGCTGGTGACGCCGGATCGACGAGTGAATAGCGTTTCTCATTGGTCATGGGTGGTCCTCTCGAGGCGGGTTCTTCACTGGGATCGAACAAACCCCACGTCCCCTACCGCTAGCCTGCTGCGATGGCACGAGCCGTATGAAACGATCTCTACATGTGGTTTGAATCGTGGGATCAGATTATCCGAGTACTCATCATTGGATCGGTA
Source organism: Arthrobacter sp. TB 23 (assembly GCF_000294595.1). Taxonomy (NCBI): domain Bacteria; kingdom Bacillati; phylum Actinomycetota; class Actinomycetes; order Micrococcales; family Micrococcaceae; genus Arthrobacter; species Arthrobacter sp. TB 23. The sequence continues at coordinate 66,781 of NZ_ALPM01000063.1, forward strand.
TCATATGCCGCGCTGGTGGTGCTCCTGCGGGCGTCGGGCAAACGTACCCTTAGCCAGCTCAATGCTTTTGACTTCATCGTCACCGTTGCCCTGGGATCTACACTTGCCACCATCCTGCTCAGTGCTGAGGTCTCCTTCGCCCAGGGACTGACTGCACTGGTGCTACTGGCGTCGCTTCAGTTGGTGGTCGCCGCTATGTCGGCACGTTGGCCCCGAATACGTTCGTTGGTCACGGCCAAGCCGGTTGCCCTGGTCCTTGGAGGGCAACTGCAGGCTGACGAACTGCGCAGAAACCGTCTGACGGAATCCGAGGTACGTCAGGCAATTCGCACCGCTGGCTCAGGAGACCTATCTGACATTGCGGCTGTGATACTCGAAACCAACGGCACCCTCAGTGTCATTCCTACGGACAAAATCGGTAGCGGATCCGCGCTCGACGAAGTCACCAATTGGCCAGGTGCCGGTACGCCATGACCAGCCCCCATGACGGAGTAGGCTCCGACTCACCGCTTGGGGTACGCCTGCGATCGGCCGAAGAACTGGCGCGGCGGCTCGACAAACCGATGGGCATCCTGGGCATCATTTTCCTGTTCATAGTGCTCGGACAGGTGCTGGCTGAGGATCCGACGCTTGTCCTGGTGTTCAGTATTGTCGGCTGGCTGTTCTGGGTAATTTTCGTGGGTGAGTTTCTGTTGCGAGCCTACATCGCCAGTTTCAGTGCCGCGTTCTGGCGGAAGAACTGGTGGCAGGTAGTTTTCCTGCTTGTCCCGTTCCTCAGATTTTTTAGGGCGCTGCAGGCGTTCAGGATGTTGCGGGCGGCTCGCTTCGCGCGGTTCGGCGGAATCCTCTCTGCCAGCGTGCGAGGCTCCAGATCCGCTGGCAGACTGCTTTCCGGCAGGATCGGCTGGCTTGCGGCAGTGACAGCGGTAGTGATTCTTGCCGCTAGCCAATTGCTCTATGCCACCGGGTCCCACGAGTCCTACACCGACGCCTTGTTCGAAGCCTCGATGGCAACAATTACCGGTACCGGGATCACTCCGACAGACCATTTCGCCCGCGCACTCCAGGTGCTGCTGGCCATCTACTCTGTGGCGGTTTTCGCGACCCTCGCCGGTTCCCTCGGAGCGTTTTTCCTCAGGGACCAATCTCCCACGGTGGAGTCCGGACAGCCGGCCGACGGCGCTCCCCCGCTTTCGGAAGATAGTGCCCAGAAAAGTGGCTCATCCCCGGCTAAGTGGTTGCGCGACCGCTAGTGTACTGGTGCACCACTCTTGTGTGGCCCAGGGGGTCCAGGGGCCACTTGTGACCGTCACCCAGCACGCGCCCGGACTGCCCACGCCGTCGCGTCGATCATAAACGGCGGTGCGGGAAGCAGTTCGGCGCAGGCCTTCCGGAGATACTCCCGACCCGTGGGGTCCAGCCCGTTCATATAATCACCGGCCGGCCCGACGCCGAGAGTGAAGGGCTCCCACCAGCCGGCGAATGAGTCGAACTCCACCCGCACGCTGAGACTCCCCTGCTCAATCTCGTTCAAACCCGCGGCCTCGAACAATTCGGCCAGGTGCCCCTCAGCGGTCCCCGCACGCCTAGCCTCTGATGCCGTGGGTCCGCCGACCTCCTCGACGGCCCGCCAGAAGGTGGCCAGCGGTCCGCGGCCGCCAGCGTTATCCCAGACACACGCTGCCACTACCCCACCGTTGCGCGTCACCCGGCCCATTTCCCGCAGGCCCGCCACCGGATCGCTCATGAAGTGAACCACCAGCTGCGCCAACGCGATATCGAACACGCTGTCAGGAAAAGGCAGCTCCTCGGCTGTGCCGGGACGGATGTCGACTCCGGGGAGCCGGGTCCGCGCCGCAGCAACGAACGGCTCTGACGGGTCGACCGCCGCAACCAGGCCAGCGCCCACCCTAGATACCAGCCGGGCCGTCAGAGCTCCGGGGCCGCACCCCACGTCGAGGCACCGGAAACCAGCTCCGACGTCAACCAGCCGGACAAACTCTGCAGCCAGAGGCACTGAGTACTGGCCCATGAGCCGGTCATAGGCGTCAGCTGCTACGGTGAAACTCACCCTCCCAACCTACTCCGACGGCCGTTACGCCGGTAGGGGCGAAGCGGCTCCGGTTCCGGGCGTCAATGGTTGCCGGGAACCCCCACCGGGCGTAAGGTCCCGTCATGGACATCATTCTGGTTCCCGGTTTTTGGCTTGACGCGTCGTCATGGGATGACGTGACTCCCCCGCTCACGGCTGCTGGACACCACGTCCATCCGCTCACCCTTCCCGGCCTGGAAGCCAAGGATGCGCCCCGGGCCGGCATCGGCCTCCGCCAGCACATCGACGCCGTCGTGGCCGCTATCGATGCAGTGGACCGGCCTGTGGTGCTGGTCGGACATTCGGCGGGCGGTGCCATCATCTACGGCGCTATCGACCAGCGGCCCAACCATGTGCTCCGCGGGATCTATGTGGATAGCGGACCGCTCGGCGAGGGCGGCGTGATCAACGACCAGCTGCCAGCGGACGGCAATGAAATCCCGCTCCCGGCCTGGGATGTCTTCGACGCTGAGGACCTCGTTGACCTCGACGACGACGTCCGGCAGGCGTTCATCCGCCGAGCTATCCCGCAGCCCCTGGGGGTGGCCACCGACCAGCAGCGGCTGGTCGACGAAGGCCGCTTCAGGGTGCCGGCGACGGTTATCTGCTGCGAGTTCACCTCTGAACAACTTCAGCACTGGATGGATGCGGGCGATCCGAACGTTTCCGAACTGACCCATATCCACAATGTCGAGTATGTCGATCTGCCCACCGGTCACTGGCCCCAGTTCACCCGGCCGGCGGATCTCAGTGCGGCGATCCTCGCCGCCGTCGACCGCTAGGCTATCGCCGACCGCCACCTCAGGCCAGAAAAGTAGTGGCCCTGCAGGTAAGCGGTAGCGCAACCACTCATCTGCAGGGCCCCCACTTTTCTGCGCAACTGGGTTCCGCGCAACTGGGTGCTGCGCAACACCGGTGCAGGGAGAGTCCCAGAGCGCTAGGAGCCGTTGATATTGACCAGCCAGGCGACCCCATACTGGTCTTTGCACATGCCGAAACTGTCTCCCCACGGTGCTCGCTCCATCGGGACAGTCACCGTGCCGCTGCCTGATAGTTTGTCCCAGTAGCCGCGGAGCTCCTCCTCGTCCTCGCCGCTCAGCGACACCGAGAAAGTGTCCCCTTCCGTGTACTCCATGCCGGTCGGGATGTCGGCGCCCATCAGCATCAGCCCACCTTCAGTTTCGAGCTGCCCATGCATGATCTTTTCCGCATCGGCCGGGTCCTGGGCCGCCTGGAACTCATCAAAAGTGCTCATGGTCAGCTCGCCAGCGAAGACCGACTGGTAGAAGGTCATGGCCTCCCGGGCGTTGCCTTTGAAATTGAGGTACGGATTGAGTCGGGTAGCCATGGTGATCTCCTTCGATTCTGACGGAAGCTAGCAGGTGCAGGCCCGGGGCCTGAGCGGCGCTCCTACCAACCCGGTTGGAGTCAGCCGGTGGCGGCAAACCGTTTGGCAGACCGTGCCTTGTGTTTCTCGGCTTCAACCTCTCGGTCCTTGGGCGGCGCGGTGGTGACGAGGTCCGCGAGCAGATGCGCTGTCACATGGGCTATGCGTTCGACGGCGGCGTCAAACGCCTCCTGATTTGCCTTCGACGGTCTGGTGGAACCGCTGACTTTGCGGACGAACTGCAGGGCCGCCGCGTGAATCTCGTCGTCGGTGGCTGACGGTTCAAAATTGGACAGAGTTCGAATATTTCTGCACATATTCCATAGCGTAGGCCTAGTTCACCCCGGGGGGAATAGCCTCCTCAGTTCCCGATTGCGCCCTCACCATGCCTAGAGTTGAAGCACTCCCCAGCGAAGGATCACGATGCATTTCGAACGACACGGCAGCGGTACTCCCCTCCTCCTGGTGCACGGCCTGGGCTCAAGCCTTCGCACCTGGGACCCGATCATGCCGGCGCTGACCGCCGGGCGGGAAGTGACCGCCGTGGACCTGCCGGGGTTCGGCGACACGCCGCCGCTCATCGGGCCGGTGACGATCGGCACGCTGACGGATACCGTCGAACGTTTCATCGAAAGCGAGGGCCTACAGGACACAGCTCTGGTGGGCAGTTCGATGGGTGCCCGAATTGTCCTTGAGCTGGCACGGCGCGGTCATCCGGGCAGCACTGTTTCACTTGACCCCGGAGGGTTCTGGACCGACCGTCAACGGCTGATCTTCGGTACCAGCATCACCGCCTCGGTCGCCCTGGTACGCGCAATCCAGCCCGCGCTCCCCTTCCTGACCGGCACAGCCATTGGTCGCAGCGCGCTGCTGGCGCAGTTCTCGGCTAAACCCTGGCAGCTCGATCCTGGTCTGGTCCTCACCGAGCTGCAGGGTTTCGCGTCCTCGCCAGGACTGGACGAGGCCCGCCGGTCCCTGATCGAAGGGCCCACCCAGCAGGGCGTCCCCGCCGGATCCCTCTCCGGCAACGTGGTGATTGGGTGGGGGCGACGCGACCGGGTGACCTTCCCCAGCCAGGCGGCCACCGCCCAGCAGCGCTTCCCTGATGCGACTTTGCACTGGTTCGAGGAAAGCGGACACTTCCCACACTGGGATCAGCCCGCGGAGACAGCCCGGCTGATTCTCGACAGCACCTCGTGAACGTGCCGCGCCTCAGCAAAAACGCCCCCGCCGAAGGGCGGACCCGACCCACCGGCCGAGCCGTAGCGGGCTGGCTTGCTGCGGACCTGGTGCTGATCACTGGATTCGCAGCGACCGGGCGGTCCACCCATGAGTCGGGACTGGCGATCCTCGGCGTCCTGGGCACTGCCGCACCCTTCCTCACCGCCTGTCTCCTCACCTGGGGCGCGTCCAGGGCGTGGCGGTCGCCGTCGGCGCTGTGGCCGACGGGGATGCTGATCTGGCTGGGTACCGCCGTCGGCGGATTGGGGATTCGAGCCTTACTTGGTGGCGGCATGGCGATCAGCTTCCAGCTGGTCGCCGTCCTGGTGCTCGGTGCGGTGCTGCTCCTCCCCCGCGCTATCGCTGCCATGGTCCTGCGGTGGCGGAGCACTTCACGATAAGTTAGCCGAAGAGTTTGTTCCCCAGCCAGTCCCCCACCATTGCCTAGGAGACCCCCAATGATCACCGCATTTGTTTTGATCCAAACTGATGCCTCCCGGATTCCGGAGTGCGCGCAGGAAATTTCCGAAATCGAAGGCATCAGCGAGGTCTATTCGGTGACCGGCGAATGGGACCTCATTGCCATTGCCCGGGTCAGCCGCCATGAGGACCTCGCGGACGTCATCGCCGACCGACTGTCCAAGATTGAGGGCGTGGAGTCGACCACCACCCAGATCGCGTTCCGCTCCTACTCGAAGCACGATCTGGACACCGCCTTCTCGTTGGGCTTCGAAGGCTAGGATGCGCGTTGAGATTGCGGTTCAGGACACTGCCGGGGCGGCGATCGCGTACGACGCCGGTGCGGTGCGGTCCGAACTCTGCGTTGCCCTGCCGCTGGGCGGTCTGACGCCCTCGGTCGGTCTGATTCGGCAGATCAGAACAACAGTCCCCGGGCTGCCGCTGCACGTGCTGATCCGTCCGCGTCCAGGGGGTTTTGTCTACTCTCCCGCGGAACTGGAGCTGATGGCCGGCGACATCTCAGCTGCCGCGGACGAGGGCGCGGCTGGCATCGTGGTGGGGGTCCTGACGGGCTCCGGCGGGGTGGATGCTGGTGCCGTCAGAGCCTTGCGGCAGGCCGCCCCAGGGCTTGAATACACCTTCCACCGCGCGATCGACCATACTCCTTCGCCGCTTGCCGCCCTCGACGCGATCGCTGCTGCCGGTTTCACGCGGGTCCTGACCTCCGGTGGGGCTCCGACCGCGGGGCAGGGCATCGCAGCCCTGCAATCGATGGCGGCCGCTGGCAGCGGCCTAACCATCCTGGCCGGGGGCGGGGTGACCATCGGCGACCTGCCGGCGCTCGCCGCGGCAGGGATTTCCGAAGTCCACCTGTCGGCCAAGTCGGTTCACCGCCCCAGCGGCTCCGGCGTGCCACTCGGCGCGTCAGACACGGAAGGCGCCAGCTATCAGGTCACCGACCCGGTGCTGGTCGCCGCAGTCATAGATCAGGCCACCCGGCTGGGCTAGGCCACACCACCGGTTACCCGCACCCACTTCTCGAGCGAACCCTGCGCTGCCCCCGAGTCAATCGAATGCTCCGCACGCAGCATTGCCGCATTGATCCGGTCGATCAGCGGCGTGCCGTGAGCCACGTCGAACGCCACCAGGCCTGCGGCAGCATTGAGCACGACGGCGTCCCGGACCGGCCCCCGCTCCCCCGCCAACAATGCCCGCACCACACGCGCGTTGCTGGCACCGTCGGCCCCCCGGAGGGCCTCCACCGGCGACACCGGCAACCCGAAGTCGGCCGGGTGGACCTGCTGCTCCGTCACCGTCCCGCCGCGGACCTCCCAGATGGTCGAGGAGCCACTGGTCGTCAGCTTGTCCCGACCGTCGCTGCCCCGGAACACCAGGGCCCGGATCCCCCGCGCCGCCAATACTCCCGCCATCAGCGGCGCCATCCGCTCGCTGGCGCATCCCATGGCTTGAGCATCGACCCCAGCCGGGTTGCTCAGCGGCCCAAGAAAGTTGAAGGTCGTGGGGACACCCAGTTCACGCCGCGGGACTGCGACGTGGCGCATTGACGGATGGAACACCTGGGCGAAGCAAAAGGTGATTCCCGCCTCCTCGGCCGAACGGGCGACGTCGTCAATCGAGAGATCCAGCCGGACACCCAGCGCCTCGATCACGTCTGCCGCGCCGGCCGACGACGAAGCACTGCGGTTTCCGTGCTTCACCACTTTCGCCCCGGCGCCCACGGCCACCAGCGACGACATGGTCGAGATGTTGAGCGTGTTGAGCCCATCCCCGCCGGTGCCCACAATGTCCAGGGTGGGCCCTGGCACGTCGATGCGGTGGGCCCGAGCCAGCATTGCCTCGACCAGCCCGACCAGTTCACCGACCGTCTCCCCCTTGCTTCTCAAACCGACGAGGAATCCCGCGATCTGGGCATGGGAAGCGTCGCCCTCCATGATCTGGTCCATCGCCCAGCGGGTCTGATCGGAGGTGAGATCGTCCCCCCGGATCAGCGCGGAGATGAGTACGGGCCAGGTCGGGGATCCGCCGTCGGGGCTTGAAATCGTCGTCACACCTCAAGGTTATCTACGAATTGTAGAAAGTCATCTGTTCACTACTTCCGCGCCGTTACTGGGATGCCGAGTCCTTCGCGGTGCCGGGGACGCGCCGGGGCATCCCCAGCATTGGTGAACTGGCCCTTTTTAGAGACATAATGGCTCTGTGACATCTGCGACTCAAGCCCCCAGCACCACGGCGCATCCAACGCTGAACCGCCCCAACATGGTCTCCGTAGGAACCGTCGTTTGGTTGTCCAGCGAATTGATGTTTTTTGCCGGACTATTCGCCATGTACTTCACCCTGCGTTCCACCTCGAGTGAGATGTGGGCAATGGAGACTGAAAAGCTGAACGTACCGTTCGCCTTGATTAACACGATCATTCTCGTGTTGAGCTCGGTGACCTGCCAGTTCGGTGTATTCGCAGCCGAGCGGTTGCAAGCACGCCGCACCGGCAGCGTCTTCTCCCCCCTCAAGTGGGGAATGATCGAATGGTTCCTCCTGACCTTCCTCATGGGTTCCATCTTCGTTGCGGTTCAGGGCTACGAATACGCGGTATTGGTTTCGGAAGGCGTCTCCCTTTCATCCAACGCCTACGGCTCGTCGTTCTACCTGACCACCGGGTTCCACGGTCTCCACGTGCTGGGCGGGCTGATCGCCTTCCTCTTCATCATCGGCCGCGGATTCGCCGCGAAACGGTTCGGTCATTTTGAGGCCACCTCAGCAATTGTTGTGTCGTACTACTGGCACTTTGTTGATGTTGTCTGGATTGCGCTGTTCATCATCATCTATTTCCTGAAGTAACCCTTAGTTGAACACTCTTCTACTAGGTGTAGAATTCCATCAAGTGGAACCGGCAGTGATTGCACGACAGAAGGCAGGAACCAGCAAGTGAAGGCACTTTCGCAAAGGCGACGTCATCCCCTGGCAGCGGTAGCTTTGTTGCTCATCGGATTACTCTTCACGGGCGGCGTCTATGCCCTGGCGAGCAGCACCAATGACGCCCAGGCCCAGTCCTTCTCGGCCGACGAGGTCGACGAGGGCGAGAAGCTCTTCATCGCCAACTGCGCCACCTGCCACGGCATGGGCGCAGTCGGATCCGATAACGGCCCGTCATTGGTTGGCGTCGGTGCCGCATCGGTGGACTTCCAGGTGGGCACCGGGCGCATGCCGATGCAGATGCAGGGACCCCAGGCGCAGGTCAAGCCACCACAGTTCGACGACGAGCAGACCATGCAGATGGCCGCTTATGTCGCCTCCCTGGGTGCCGGACCAGCCATTCCGAGCGAGGACATGCTCGACACGTCCGACGCCGACCCAGCAAACGGTGGAGTTGTCTTCCGCGTCAACTGCGCAATGTGCCACAACGCGGCAGCTGCCGGCGGCGCGCTGACCCGCGGCAAGTACGCTCCAGCACTGTCCGGCTCGACGGCGAAGCACACCTACGAGGCAATGGTTACCGGCCCGCAGAACATGCCAGTGTTCAGCGACGCGAACATCACCCCCGAGGACAAGCGCGACGTTATCGCGTTCCTTGAGACCATCGACGAGCAGGGCTCCCCTGGTGGAGCCGACCTCGGTTCGCTGGGTCCAGTCTCTGAAGGTCTGTTCATCTGGGTCGCAGGGCTAGGCGTCATTATCGCGTTCACTGTCTGGCTGACGGCCCGGTCGTCCTAAACCACATGACGCTCCATCAGCTGCCTCAGGGCTGCACCACCACACTTAACAACAGACCACAAGCGAAGTTTTATCAGAAGGATGCGAGGGATCATGGCCGATCATAGTCACGGCAGTCCAGAGAGTACTGGCGTCGTTGCTAGGCCCGGTCAGGGCGATGTGCAGAAGTTCCAGAACCCTGGCTTGCCTCCACACCGTCCCCGCCTGGCTGACCGGGATCCGCGTGCGGAGAAGCGCGCGGAGCGACAGGTAGCGATTCTGTTCCTGGTGTCGATTATTGGCACCATCCTGTTTTTCGTTGGGTACTTCCTCATCCCCCTGGACGAGACCATCGAGACGCTCCGCCTGCAGAACCTGACGCTCGGCCTCGGCACGGCGTTCGCGATGCTCGGCATCGGCGTGGGAATTGTTCACTGGGCCAAGACACTCATGCCTGACCACGAAGTATCCGAGGACCGGCACGAGATCCGCACCGAAGCCGACCGCGCCGATGCGGAAAAGATCATCAACGACATCGTTGAGGAAACCGGCATCAAGCGTCGGCCGCTTATCCGCAACACCCTCCTTGGTGCGATGCTTCTGGCACCGCTCCCGGCCGTCTTCATCTTCCGCGATCTGGGCCCCTTGCCCGGCAACGTGCTGCGGCAGACCTATTGGGAGTCGGGAACCCGGCTTGCGCGGGACCCGAGCGGCACCCCGATCAGGGCTTCAGACGTCACCATCGGTTCGGCTTTCCACGTCATCCCTGAAGGGCTCTCGGATTCTGAGCACTATCTGGAGGAGAAGGCCAAAGCGGTTGTCCTGCTGATGCGCCTGAACCCCGAGTCGCTGAATCCCTCCCCTGGCCGTGAGGACTGGGGCTATGAAGGCATTGTTGCCTACTCCAAGATTTGCACGCACGTGGGTTGCCCTGTTGCTCTGTACGAACAGCAGACCCATCACCTGCTTTGCCCGTGCCACCAGTCGACGTTCGACCTCACGCAGGAATGCAAGGTCATCTTCGGACCGGCGACACGACCGCTACCGCAGCTGCCCATCGCCGTTGATGACGAGGGCTACCTCATCGCCACGAGCGATTTTCAAGAGCCAGTAGGACCAAGTTTCTGGGAGCGTGGCTGACATGAGCAGCACGACATCACAAAGTACCTACCAACCCAAGACGAGCGTTGGCAAGATCACCAACTACGTTGACTCACGAGTCGGCGGATCCGGGATGGTCAAGGAGTTCGGGCGGAAGATATTCCCCGATCACTGGACTTTCATGTTCGGTGAGGTGGCGCTGTACTCCTTCGTGATCCTGCTCCTGTCAGGAACCTTCCTGACCTTCTTCTTCGATCCCTCGATGGCAGAAACCCACTATGACGGTAGCTATGTGCCGTTGCGCGGGGTCGAAATGTCCGAGGCATACGCCACGGCGTTGAACATCTCCTTCGATGTCCGCGGCGGGCTGTTCATGCGGCAGGTCCACCACTGGTCTGCGTTGCTCTTCGTCGCAGCAGTCTCCGTGCACATGCTCCGCGTCTTCTTCACCGGTGCGTTCCGGCGTCCCCGTGAACTGAACTGGGTTGTCGGTTGCGTTCTGTTGATCCTGGCCATGGCTGCCGGCTTCACCGGTTACTCACTCCCCGATGACCTGCTGTCCGGTAACGGCCTGCGCATCATCGACGGCGTCATCAAGGCCGTCCCGGTAGTTGGCACGTACATCAGCTTCTTCCTCTTCGGCGGCGAATTCCCCGGCACAGTGGTTATTCCACGGCTTTACGTGCTACATATCCTGCTGATCCCCGCGATCATCCTGCTGATGATCGTCATCCACCTCTTCATGGTGGTGACCCACAAGCACACCCAGTTCCCCGGCCCAGGCCGGACGAACGACAACGTGGTCGGCTTCCCCGTCGGCCCGGTCTACGCAGCGAAAGCCGGTGGATTCTTCTTCATCGTGTTTGGCATCGTCGCAGCGATCTCGGCGGCGTTCACGATCAACCCGATCTGGAACTACGGCCCGTACGATCCCTCCCCCGTGTCGGCTGGCACCCAGCCCGACTGGTACATCGGTTGGGTGGACGGTGCGTTGCGCCTCATGCCGGGGTGGCTCGGTGGGCTGCCGCTGGAGTGGAACATCCCGATGCCATGGGGCGTGAACACCCTGTCGCTGAACGTGTTGCTTCCCGCCCTCGTTCCTGCCGGAATCGTGTTCGGCCTGATGTTCGCCTGGCCGTGGATTGAGTCCTGGTTGACCAAGGACAAGCGGGAACACCACCTGCTCGACCGTCCGCGCAACGCACCGTTCCGCACCGCGGTTGGCGTGTCCGGCGTAGTGTTCTACTGCGTCATGTGGGCAGCGGCCAGCTCGGACCTCATTGCCACCCACTTCTTCGTATCCCTGAACGATGTGACCTACTGGCTGCGGGTGCTGTTCTTCGTGGGCCCGATCATCGGCTTCATGGTGGCACAGCGTATTGCTCTGGCTCTCCAGCGCAAGGATCGCGAGATCGCCCTGCACGGTCGGGAAACCGGCCGGATTGTGCGGCTCCCGCACGGCGAGTTCATCGAGGTCCACGAACCACTCGACGAATACAAGCGCTACAACCTGGTCAACTACGAGTCTGCAGGAGTGTTGCCGGCCGAGGCGGATGTCAACGGACACGTCACCCGGACCGAGAAGGCCCGCGGCTGGCTGTCACGCTTCTTCTTCGAAGACAGGGTGGCACCGGTAACGCCTGCGGAGTTGGCGGCAGCGCATTCTCACGCACACCACGACGAGATCGCCGAGCAGCACGACAAAGCGGCAATCTCCAAGTAGCACGACACGATAAAGAACCCGGTCCAGCGCATAGCTGGATCAGGTTCTTTCGTTGGCGCATATCCGGCTATGCGGGACAGCTCCGGCCCGTAGGGCAAGGATTGCCCTACGGGAACCGGCGGATCTGACTCCGGGGGCAGTTCCTGCAGGGTTTGGCCCTACTGGCCTGAAGCGCTAGCTAGGGACTGTTCAACCGCTTCGCCGTATAAGCGCGCGGGGACCGTACGCCGGGGCGCTGGAGTGGCACCCAGAGCTTGTACCGGTCCGCCCGGTAATAGGACACCGAGTAGTCGATCATCGACCTGGCCACGTAGGCGTGCCGCTGGATTTTCAGGAGGGGCGCCCCCAAATCCACGTTCAGCAGCCTGGCGATCGAAGCAGAGGCCGCGGTCGCCTCGATGGTGTCCTCGCCCCATTCCATCAGCAGGCCGAACCGTTCGCTCAAAACGTTGTACAGCGACGTCGGCGCCGGCTCGTCAAGAATCCCCGGCACCCGGTGGGCCGGGATGAAGTTCTCGTCGACGCTCATCGGCTCTCCATCCGCGAGCAGTTGGCGTCTGAACCGGACCACCGGCTGGCCTTGCTCGAGTTGCAGCTCGCGGGCAATCAGCGGGGTTGCCCCGATCTGTTCGAAGCTCAGTACCCGCGCGTCGGGAACCATACCCCGCCGGTGCATCTCCTCGCTGTAGGAGGTGAGCTTCATTTGCAGGTCCAGCTTGGTATGTGCGACGAATGTCCCCAGTCCCACGATGCGCTCCAGCACCTCCTCGGCGACCAGGGCATCGATCGCGTGCCGGACGGTCATGCGTGCCACCCCGAAGTGTCTGGTCAACTCTCGTTCAGAGGGAATGGCGGTACCAGGCTCGGCGTGGTCAATGATCAGCTGGCGGAGGATCTCGCGGAGCTGCACGTGTTTCGGCGCCGTGGACTCAGGATTCAGCCCTCCCTCAAGGGAGAGCAATAGGGTACTCGACAACGGGAAAGCCTTTCAGGAGCCTTGGAAGAACGCGGCTGCTTTCAGTCTAAAGGGCTCCCCATGATCGTTGATTTACCCGCGAAATCGAGGGTATCGTTGAGTATCGCTATATATCGTTAGATGATTCAAGGGAGAGCGCAATGCGGAATTCATACCCAGCAGGCGGGTTCAGCGGAAACAACATTGACGGCATGTGGCAGGCGGTCGAAGAGCTGCGATCACGGTTCGATAAGCGCACCGGAACCCGGGCGGGACGGGGCGAGGTACGGTCGGCGATCCTTGCCCTGCTCGCGGAAAGGCCCATGCACGGCTACCAGATCATCCACGAAATCGAGGAGCGGAGTGGCGGCAGCTGGAAGCCTAGTGCCGGTTCGGTCTATCCGACCCTGCAGCTACTGTCCGATGAGGGGTTTATCAGTGCCGAGGAATCCAACGGTCGGAAAATCTATTCGCTGACCGAAGCGGGTCGGGAAGAAGTTGCCGGTGCGGGCGGAGCAGCGCCCTGGGCTATGGGCCACGAGGCTGGCACCGGGTTCGGCGCGCTGCCGAAGGCCGGAGTTGAACTTGCCCAGGCCGCGGCCCAGGTGGGGCGTACCGGAACACCTGAACAGGTCCAGGAAGCCGTCAAGGTGCTCAATGAAGCCCGACGCCGGCTCTACTCGATCCTTGCCCAGGACTGACGGGCGTGGCATCGGGTCGCCGGGAGCGGACAGAGAAGCTACCCGGCGTCGGGGCGACCCGTGCCCGTTACCGCCGCATCATACGCTTCGCCGCGTGGCACCTGGCGGTCACCTGGTGGTTTGAACTGTTCCTGCCGCGCATCGGCCTCGGCAAAGTGGCGGAGCGCACCCGGACGAAAAGGATGCTGCGCTTTGCCCAGCGCTTCCGTGTCCTGGCGGTGGACCTGGGGGGCCTGATGATCAAGGTCGGGCAGTTCCTCTCATCGAGACTTGACGTGCTGCCGCCGGAGATCACTGCGGAGTTGGAAGGGTTGCAGGACGAAGTCCCGCCAGTCCCCTTCAGAGCGATCCGCGTTCTGGCCGAGTCCGAGCTGGGCGCTCCCCTGGAGCAGGTGTTCGCGTCAGTCGAGGAAGCTCCCATTGCTGCCGCGTCCTTCGGCCAGGCACACCGGGCCCAGCTCCGGTCCCCTGATTCGGCGGACACCGGACTCTCCAGTGTGGTCCTGAAAGTCCAGCGGCCGGGCATCGACGCGATTATCGACATTGATCTGGCTGCTCTCCGTAAAGTGGGCGGCTGGCTCAGCCGTATTCGTCTGGTTTCCAGTCGGGCGGACGTTCCGGCACTGGTGGAGGAGTTCGCCCAGATCAGTCTGTTGGAGATCGATTACCAGCACGAGGCTGCGAACCTTGAGCGGTTTGGTGCCGACTTCGCCGAGGACGACAGGGTGACCGTCCCGGCGGTCGTGTGGGAGCGCAGTACGCGCCGTGTGCTGACTCTCGAAGATGTCACCGCGATCAAGGTCACCGACACGGCAGCCCTGGTGGCAGCGGGCATCGACCCCGCCAGGGTCGCTCCGGTGTTCGCCTCGGTCATGTTCGACCAGATGTTCACCAACGGCTACTTCCATGCGGATCCGCACCCGGGCAACATTTTCGTGACCCCGACCAGGCGCCCTTCAGCAGACGACCAATGGACCCTGACCTTCATCGACTTCGGGATGATGGGCGAGGTTCCGCTCAGCACCCGCAACGGACTTCGAAAACTCCTGATAGCTGCCGCCTCCCGCGACGGCAAGGGACTGGTGGCAGCCATCAGCGACGTTGGTGTGCTGGTGCCCTCGGCCGACACCACCGAGCTGGAACGGGCGATGACTCATCTCTTCTCCCGATTCGGCGGTCTGGGTTTCGCTGAACTTCGTGAGGTTGACCCGCGGGAGTTCCTCGATTTTGCTGTCGAGTTCGGCGACCTGGTTCGTTCCCTGCCGTTTCAGCTCCCCGAAAACTTCCTGCTGATTATCCGGGCGATGTCCCTGACCTCAGGAGTGGCCAGCTCACTGGATGCCCGGTTCAACCTGTGGGATTCGGTGGAACCGTATGCCGCGCAATTGCTCCGCGACGAGCGTGGCAACCTGGTGCAGGATGTGGCTCAGCAAGCGATTGACGCCGCCGGGGTGGCCCTGCGGCTGCCACGGCGTCTGGATAGCCTGGTCACCCGCATCGAGGATGGGGCGATAGCCGTTGCCACGCCACGCCTGGAGCGGCGGGTGGCCCAGCTCGACCGGTCGTTCAAACGGACCGCTTCGGCCCTGGTGTTCGGTGCGCTGCTGATCGCCGGTGCTCTGGTCCGGCCTGATGATCTGGTGCTGGGGAGCGTGCTGATGGTCTCGTCAGCGGTCCCCCTGGTCCATGGGCTGTGGGCGGGCCGCAGCGGATTGTAGGCGCGGAGGACAGCTGTTAACGAACGAGAGGCCCCCACCGTTGTGAACGGTGGGGGCCTCTCGTGTGGTCAGCGCAGACCTGGTTAGTGTGCGTGATCTCCGCGGCTGTACTCGAAGACCCAGCCAACAAGTGCTATCACTACCATGCCAAGGCTGATGTAGAGGATCCAAAAGCCGGCTGCCAGACCCAGGAAACCAGTCGCGGCGGACAGACCGAGCGCCAGGGGCCACCAGCTCCAGGGACTGAAGTGACCCTGTTCGCCGGAGCCC
The DNA here is from genome assembly GCF_000294595.1 of Arthrobacter sp. TB 23. Taxonomy (NCBI): domain Bacteria; kingdom Bacillati; phylum Actinomycetota; class Actinomycetes; order Micrococcales; family Micrococcaceae; genus Arthrobacter; species Arthrobacter sp. TB 23. The sequence continues at coordinate 82,116 of NZ_ALPM01000063.1, forward strand.
TCGTGGATCTCGGCGTCGAGCCTGTCCTCGGGCCGCATTCCAACCCGGCGGCCGGTGAAGCCCAGGTAGAACCCGATCATTCCTGCCAGACCACCAACGAGCAGAATGCCCAGGAAGCCCACGTATTCATCCCAGCCGGTGAGGTATCCGTAGACAACCCCAACGATGAGGAAGAAGGGCAAACCCCAAAAGAAGAGTCCGGTTTCAACCTTCATGGTTTAGGCGTCCTTCCGGTCGGCTGCGCCAAGAGCCTGGCCGACAGCCGAGCTAGGCGTGTGCTGCTGTTGCAGCTCAGGGTGGTGGAGGTCCAGGGCTGGTCGCTCTGAACGGATCCGGGGCAACGAGGTGAAGTTGTGGCGTGGTGGTGGGCACGAGGTAGCCCACTCGAGTGACGCACCAAAGCCCCACGGGTCATCGACCTCTACCTTCTTGCCGCTGCGCCAGGTGATGTACACATTCCAGAAGAACGGAATCAGTGAAGCACCAAGAACGAAGGACGCGATGGTGGAGAACTGGTTCATCGCAGTGAACCCGTCCTCAGGCAGGTAATCGGCGTACCGGCGAGGCATCCCGATGACGCCAAGCCAGTGCTGGATCAGGAAGGTGCCGTGGAAGCCGAGGAACAGCATCCAGAAGTGGATTTTCCCGAGCCGTTCGTTGAGCATCTTGCCGGTGAATTTTGGCCACCAGAAGTAGAAGCCGGCGAACATTGCGAACACCACGGTTCCGAAGACCACGTAGTGGAAGTGAGCCACCACGAAGTAGGTGTCAGAGACATGGAAGTCGAGCGGGGGTGAGGCGAGGATGATGCCCGTAAGTCCACCGAAGAGGAAGGTCACCAGGAAGCCGAGGCTCCACAGCATGGGCGTCTCGAAGGTGATCGAACCCCGCCACATGGTGCCGATCCAGTTGAAGAACTTCACGCCTGTCGGCACCGCGATCAGCATCGTCATGAAGGCGAAGAACGGCAGCAGGACCGCTCCGGTGACGTACATGTGGTGTGCCCAGACGGTCACTGACAAGGCAGCGATTGCGATGGTGGCGTAAACCAGGCCCTTGTAGCCGAAGATCGGTTTGCGACTGAAGACCGGGAAGATCTCGGAAACGATGCCGAAGAACGGCAGCGCGATGATGTACACCTCGGGGTGACCGAAGAACCAGAACAGGTGCTGCCAGAGGATCGCTCCCCCGTTGTCCGGATCGAAGATGTGGGCACCAAATCGTCTGTCGGCTCCCAGGGCGAAGAGTGCGGCAGCCAGTGGTGGGAAAGCCATCAGCACGAGGATCGCGGTGACCAGCGTGTTCCAGGTGAAGATAGGCATCCGCCACATGGTCATGCCGGGGGCCCGCATGCAGATGATCGTGGTGATGAAGTTGACCGCGCCGAGGATGGTGCCGAACCCGGACAGGGCCAGACCAAAGACCCAGAGGTCACCACCGAGCCCCGGAGAGAACGTGGTGTTCGACAATGGGGCGTAGGCGAACCAGCCAAACGATGCGGCACCCTGTGGGGTGATGAAACCGGAGACGGCGATAGTGCTGCCGAACAGGAAGAACCAGAATGCCAGGGCGTTCAGGCGGGGGAACGCCACATCGGGCGCACCGATCTGGAGCGGCATGATGACGTTGGCGAACCCGGCGAACAGCGGGGTGGCGAACATCAGCAGCATGACGGTGCCGTGCATGGTGAAGAGCTGGTTGTACTGCTCCTTGGTCTGCAGGATCTGCATACCGGGTTCAAACAGTTCGGCGCGGATGACCAGCGCCATCACTCCTGCGAAGCAGAAGAAGATGAAGGAGGCGATCAGGTACATGTACCCGATGGTCTTGTGGTCGGTGGAAGTAATCCAACTGACTACCACGCGTCCCTTGGACCTCGGTACTACCCGCGGCGCTACCAGGGTGCCGGTATCTTCAGCCGTGTATTCGTAGGTGGACATCAGCCGTTACTCCCTGCTGTTTCGGATTCAGTGTCCGGGTAGGAATTGCGATCGTATTCTTCCCCGAGCTGGCCGTCTTCAAGGGTGGCCATGTGCGCGTCGAACTCTTGCTGCGAAACAACCGCAACGTTGAAGAGCATCTCCGAGTGGTACTCACCGCACAGTTCGGCACACTTGCCGTCGAAGGTGCCTTCCCTGGTCGGGGTCAGGGTGATGTAGTTGGTGCGACCAGGAATCATGTCGCGCTTCTGCAGGAACGCCGGCACCCAGAAGGAGTGGATGACGTCGCGGGCGTTGAGCTGTAGCTCGACCGTCTGGTTGACCGGCAGGTACAGGGTCGGGAGGGTTTCGGGGATCCCTTCCTCGCCGGTGAGGTTCGCCTGGACGCCGCTGAAGTACTTGTCCTCATTGACGTAGTTGAAGTCCCAGGACCACTGCTTGCCGCGGACGTCGACGATTACATCAGGGTTGTCGACGCGGGCGTCGATCGCCTGCTGGTCGCGGTCAGTGAAGTAGAAGAACACCAGGACCATGAACAGGGGAATGGTCAAGTAGAACACTTCGAGTGGAAGGTTGTAGCTGACCTGGCGTGGGAATCCGGTCTCATTCCGGCGCCGGCGATAAGCAACGATGCACCAGATGATGAGGCCCCAGGTGATGATGCCGACTATCAGTGCGGCAATCCAGGAATTCACCCACAGATCGATGATTCGGCCGGTGTGGTTGGTGTTGTCGCGCTCGGCGGGCAACCAACCCCTTTGGACTTCAGCTGAACAGCCCGACAGAAACAACGCGCCAATCAGCATAATGCTGGAGATCTTGACGACCCTTGCGCGCCGGGTGCCGGTTCGGTGCTGCGAACTCACAGACGGCCCTTCCTTTTCTTACGTGTCTGCCACCCGTGGCGGCGTTACCCCGTGTGCGCAAAAAGCACACATTTAGTTTTACTACTTACTGTAGAGCTTACCTGTTACCGCCGCCATTGGATGACACAAAGACGGCCTGCCGTGGAACTTTTGGCAGGTCATCTGTGCGTTTGTTTGGGCAGCTGACACGTGCTAGTGGAATGAATCGCCGCACGCGCAGGAACCGCCAGCGTTGGGGTTGTCGATGGTGAAGCCCTGCTTGGAAATGGTGTCTTCGAAATCGATGGAGGCGCCTGCAAGATAGGGAACGCTCATCTTGTCGACGATGACCTCGACGCCGTCGAAGTCCCTGACGGCGTCGCCGTCGAGGGTTCGTTCGTCGAAGTACAGCTGGTAGATCAAACCGGAGCAGCCGCCGGGCTGCACGGCGACGCGCAGGCGCAGGTCGGTGCGGCCCTCCTGTTCGAGGAGGCTGCGTACCTTGTCGGCAGCTACCTCAGATAGCGCCACCTCGTGTGCGGCCAACGCGGCCTCGGTGGTCTCTGTGGTGGTTTCGCTGGTGGAAGTACTCATTACTGGTTTCTCCTCGCTGTGGACACGTGTCGCGGTTTTGCGTCCTACCCAATGGTACGTCGGCAGTCCCGTTCGGGACCAACCCCCGGCTTTTCACAACCCGTCGGTATTGATCCGGGACAGCATGAGGGCCTCGGCCAGGACTGCCTTCTGGAATTCGGCAAGGTGCAGCGATTCGTTGGCACTGTGTGCCCTGGAGTCCGGATCTTCCACCCCAGTGATCAGAATCTGCGCGGAGGGGTAGACCTCGGTGAGATCGGCGATGAACGGGATCGACCCGCCCATACCGGCTTCAACCGCCGGGACCCCCCACGATTCTTCGAGCGCCCAGAGTGCGGTCTTTGCTGCCGGTGCGGTGGTGTCGGCAGCGAAGGCGTTGCCGGTCTCCCCCGCGGTGAACGTGACCCTCGCGCCAAAGGGGGCGTTGCGTTCCACATGGTCCCTCACCGCCGCCATGGCCGACGCCGGGTCCTGGCCGGGGGCGAGTCGCAGGCTGAACTTGGCTCGGGCCCGGGGAAGCAGGGTGTTGGACGAGAGCGCAACCGTTGGTGCGTCGATCCCGATGATGGAGAGTGCGGGTTTGGTCCAGAGCCGCGAAGCGATCGATCCGGTGCCGGCGAGACGAACGCCGTCGAGCACTGACGCATCGGCCCGGTAATCGGCCTCGGGGTAGTCGACCGTCGCGTCGTCACCGCCGGCCAGACCGGCGATCGCGACGTCGCCGGCGTCGTCATGGAAGGTAGCGATCAGACGGGACAGCAGGGTCGGCGCGTCGAGCACCGGTCCACCGAACATTCCCGAATGAACGGCATGTTCCAGGACCTGCACCTCGACGGTCCCATCGACGAGGCCACGCAGGCTCGTGGTCAGCGCCGGAACCCCGACCTTCCAGTTGCTGGAATCTGCCACCACTATGACGTCTGCCTGCAGCAGTTCCCGGTGGGTTTCGAGGAAGGTCCTGAAGGTCGGCGAGCCGGCCTCTTCCTCACCCTCGATGAACAAGGTGACGCCGACGCCGAAGTCCTCCCCCAGCACCTGGTCGAGTGCACGCAGTGCACCCAGGTGCGCCATGATGCCCGCCTTGTCATCGGCGGCTCCCCTGCCGTAGAGCCGGCCGTCGCGTTCGACGGCGGTAAACGGTTCACTGTCCCACAGCTCCGGATCGCCGGGAGGCTGGACGTCGTGGTGGGCATAGAGCAGCACGGTCGGTTTGCCTGGGGCGGCGGGGCGACGCGCCACGACAGCCGGGCCGCCCGGCACCCCGTCAGTGCTGACCCGCAGCACCTGGACGTCGCTGATGCCTGCGGCGCCGATGAGCTCGGCGACGGCGGCGGCGCTGCGATCCAGTTGCGCCGGGTCGAAGGCTTCCCAGGCGATTCCCGGAATGCCCACCAGGCCGACGAGCTGACTGACCGTCTGGTCGAACCCGGCGGCTACTGCCGCCCGGAGTTCCTGTACTGAATAGTCGGTGCTGGACGAAGGCTGTTCGGGAGTCATGCTGTCGACCTTACACAGTGACCGGGACCACGGGTCCGATCAGGCCGGGTATCCTTGGAGGGTGCTTGGACGAAAAAAAGAGGCCCCTGAGGCCCCAGTAGACCAGTTACCCGCAGAGCGCCCAGTAGGCAAGGGAGCGCCGACGCCACGCCGTAGCTCGCAGGAGGCTGCGCGGAAACGGCCGTTGGTGCCTGACGACCGGAAGGCAGCCAGGGCCGCAAGCCGTGATGCGCAGCGGGCAGAGCGGCTCAAAACGCGCCAGGCCCTCGATACCGGCGATGAACGGTACCTACCGTTGCGCGACAAGGGCCCAGCCCGTCGTTACATCAGGGATTTCGTCGATGCCCGCTGGAACCTCGGAGAATTCCTGATGGTTGCCGCCCTGGTGTTTGTGCTCCTGAGCTTTGTGCAGAACCTCCAGGTACAGGCGATCGTGTTGAACGCCTTCTGGATCCTTATCCTCGCCGTCGTGCTGGACTGTTTCCTGTTGCGGCGTTCACTCAAGTCGAAGCTGACCGCCAAGTTCGGCGAGCCTGCCCGCGGTGACCTCTGGTACGGAGTCACCCGTGGGCTGCAGCTCCGCCGGCTGCGGCTGCCCAAGCCGCTGGTGAAGCGCGGCCAGTACCCCGCCTGACTATCTCTAGAAAAATAACCCCGGGGCGCCCAACGGCCCGGGGTTATTTTTTTCGGGGTTATTTTTGCGGGCTCACTGTCTTGGGGTCACTGGTTCGGGGTCACTGCCGTGCCGCGAGCAGGGCTTCCAGGCGCCGGTTGATGTGCCGGGCCCAGAATGGTCCTTCGTAGAGGAACGCGGTGTAGCCCTGCACCAGGGTGGCGCCGGCATCGAGGCGTTCGAGGACGTCCTCCGCTGACTCGACCCCGCCCACCGACACGATCGCCAGGTTCTCACCGGCGGCGGCGCGGAGACGGCGAAGCACCTCGAGCGAACGCTGCTTCAGCGGCGCCCCGCTGAGGCCGCCGACTCCACACTTCATGACGGTCGCGTTGTCGGTCACCAGCCCCGACCGTGTGATGGTGGTGTTCGTCGCGATCACGCCGTCCAGTCCAAGGTCGACGGCCAGGGCCGCGACGTCGTCGATGTCCTGGTCCTCAAGATCGGGCGCAATCTTGACCAGGAGGGGAACCGGCCGCCCGGCGGCCTCATCGGCCGCTGCCCTGACGGCAGTGAGCAGGGGTCGCAGCGATTCGACGTTCTGCAGGAGGCGCAGGCCGGGCGTATTTGGTGAGCTGACGTTGACCACCAGATAGTCGGCGGCGGGCGCCAGCTCGCGGGTACTGACCAGGTAGTCCTCGACGGCGTCGCGGAGATTGACCGACTTCGTCTTCCCGATGTTGACCCCGATCATCGGCCGGTTGGCGACGTACCGCCGTTCGAGTTTGGTGCGTGCCGCCCTCAGCCGCGGGGCAACGGCCGCGGCGCCGTCGTTGTTGAAGCCCATCCGGTTGATCACTGCCCGGTCGGCGACCAGTCTGAACAGCCGCGGGGTCGGGTTGCCCGGTTGCGCCTGCCCGGTGATGGTGCCCACCTCGATGTGCCCGAATCCCAGGCTGGTGAGTGGGGTGATGCCGTGCCCTTCCTTGTCGAATCCGGCGGCCAGACCGAACGGGGAAGGGAAGGTGAGCCCGAAGGCTGAGGTCTGCAGGCCCGGGTGCGGTTTGGTCAGGTGCCGCAGTACCAGGCCGGCCGGCGTACGCTCGGCCACGCGAATCAGCCGGAAACCAATGCGATGGGCCTTTTCGGCGTCCATGCGGGCAAAGACCAGTTGAAAAAGGGCAGGGTAGATTCGCATGATCTAAAACTCCCACGCTGGGGCGGTCAACAACAACTTGCGTTGCATGCACCGACCAGCGAATCTGCTGGACCCGTGGTGAGACGGGCTACAGTTTTCGAATGGGGCTGACATGGAGACCGGATTATCTGGGCGACGGATTCACCGCCGCCGACCTCAAATTGGCTGCTGATGATGAGGGGCCCTGCGTCGCAACACTGGTGACCTACACGCCGCCAGTCACCGCTGAAACTCCCCCGACGCCGGAGACCTCCCCCGGCCTGCAGCACCTGGCCAACTGGTGGTCCCGCTTGACGGCTCGGCTGGCCCCCGTCCCGGAGGCCCCGAGCGTCGCCCCTCCCCCAGTCAGCGCCGTCCTGTACATCCACGGTTGGAGCGACTACTTCCTGCACCGTGGCCTGGCTGCCTTTTGTGCCGACCGCGGCGTTGAGTTCTATGCGCTGGATCTGAAAAAGTACGGGCGTAGTCTCCGTGACGGGCAAACCCCCGGCTATGTGGCGAACCTCGACGAGTATGACGAGGATATTGACGCTGCGCTGCAGGCGATTGAATCCCGGGTCAGGGCGCGCCACGGCGTGGGAACCGACGTGTTGATTCACCTGATGGCCCACTCGACGGGCGGGCTGATCGCTTCCCTGTGGGCCCACCGCAACCCTGGCAGGATCGAGAGCCTGATCCTGAACAGCCCCTGGCTCGATGTGCAGAGCAACCCGATCCTGCGTGGCGCAACCCAGGGCCTGCTGGACCCCATCATCCGGTTCAAGCCGAAAGCGAAGCTGATCTTGCCGGAGTTTGGCTTCTATTGGCGCAGCATCAGCAACGCCGCCGACGGCGAGTGGGAAATCCACCCACAGTGGCGACCCGAGTTCGGCTTCCCGATCCGGGCCGGCTGGGTTGCAGCAGTGTTGGCGGGCCACGCACAGGTGCGGAGGGGCCTGGCCATCGACGTGCCCGTCCTGGTTCTGGCCTCGGCCCGCTCGTCGGTCAGCCCGGTCTGGAATGACTCAATGCTGACCTCGGATAGCGTGCTCGATGTCACCCTGATGACCCAACGGGCGCTCCAGCTCGGCCCCACCGTCACCGTCTGCCGGTTTGAGGGCGCCCTGCACGATGTCCTGCTGTCCCGGGAACCTGTCCGCCGCGAGGTCTACCGATCCCTGGATCGGTGGCTGCGCTGCCAGCAGCAGGCGGGCTGAACCTCTGGCCACTAAGGGGACGCTACCGGGTCGGCCGCGGCGACACTATTTGGTCGCTGGCGACGACTGATCCACGGCGCCCCCGAACCGTCGGTCCCGGCCCGCGTATTCGCCGATGGCTCGCCACAAAACCCGACGGTCGACGTCGGGCCACAGCACGTCCATGAACACCATCTCTGCGTAGGCGGACTGCCACAGCATGAAATTGGAGAACCGTTGCTCCCCGGACGTCCTCAGGAACAAATCCACGTCCGGGAGGTCGGGTTCATCAAGGTACTTTTGGATGGTTTTCTCGGACACGGCCGACGCACGCAGCCTACCGGCCTCCACTTGCTCGGCGATCGCTTTGGCGGCGTCGGCGATTTCGGCGCGGCCACCATAGTTGACGCACATTGTCAGGGTGCAGGTAGTGTTCCCCAGGGTCTGCTGTTCGGCTACTTCGAGTTCCTTGACCACCGACTGCCACAACCGTGGCCGCCTGCCCGACCAGCGAATCCGCACCCCCCACGCGTCGAGTTGATCACGTTGCCGGCGCAGCACATCCCGGCTGAACCCCATCAGGAAACGCACTTCCTCGGGCGACCGTTTCCAGTTCTCGGTGGAGAAGGCGTACACGGACACGTGCTTCACCCCAATCTCGATGGCGCCGGCCATCACATCGAGCAGCGCAGCCTCACCCGCCCGGTGCCCCTCTGTCCGGGGCAACCCGCGCTGGTTGGCCCATCGGCCGTTCCCGTCCATCACAATCGCCACGTGCTTTGGCACGAACTGCGCCGGGATAGCCGGTGCCACCTCGCCCGATGGATGGGGCCATGGCCGGACGGGGCGGGTACCTGGTCGGTCCTGGTTCACTGACGCTCCACTAGTTTGAGAGATTTGACGACGCGTTCGAGGTGCCACTGTAGATAGCTTGCCACCAATCCCGCCGCCTCCCTGCGGGATTGCGGACTGGAGGCATCCGCTGTTCCCCAGTTTCCGGACAGGAGGGCGGCGAGCAGTTCCATGGACTCCGGCGCTGGCGATGCCGCACCGGGTGGCCGGCAGTCGGGGCAGACCCCGCCACCGAGCGGTGCCGAGAACGCGGTATGAGGGCCGGGCGTGCCGCAACGGGCGCAGTCGGTGAAGCTCGGCGCCCACCCCGCGGTGGCAAGTGCCCGCAACAGGTAGGAGTCGAGGATCAGCTCCGGCGCGTGCAGTCCCCTGCTCAGGGCGGACAGGGCCCCCACGATCAGGTTGTACTGCGCACCGGAGGACTCGCCGTCGGCGTCGGTCAGCCGCTCGGCGGTCTCAGCGATCGCCGCAGCGGCGGTGTACCGTCCGTAGTCGGCCGCGATCCCGTGCCCGTAGGCTCCCTTGGTCTGCGCCTGCGTGACGACGTCGAGGTTGCGGCCAGCCACCAGCTGCAGATCGACCGTCATATAGGGTTCCAGCCGGGACCCGAACTTGCTGCTGGTCCGTCGCACGCCTTTGGCTACCGCCCGGACCTGCCCATGGTCGCGGGTCAGGAAGACAATAATCCGGTCGGCTTCGCCCAGCTTGTAGGTGCGCAGCACCACGCCTTCGGCGCGGTAGGTGCGGGAGGCGAAGGACGAAGACACAGACCTATTTTCGCACCCCTTGGGCCGCACGTGTGCATCCGTCGGCGGTGAGCCCCACCCGATGGATGCACACGCGGCGCCACGTGGCTGCTGCAGCTAGCTGGGCTGCTGCTGGTCGCGGATCGCCCGGTTTACGGCAGAAATGACCGCCTTCAGTGCGGCCATGGTGGTGTTGGCATCGATGCCGATACCCCACAGCACGCGTTCCCCGATGGTGCACTCGACATAGGCTGCGGCGCGGGCGTTGCCGCCAGCGGACAGTGCGTGCTCGGTGTAATCGAGCACGCGCACATCCACCCCGTCTTCGCCGAGAATGGCGAGCAGCGCAGCGATCGGGCCGTTCGCCTGGGAGGAGCGTCGCTGCTGGACGCCGTTCACGAGCAGGGAGGCGGTCAGTTTGAAGGAGTCGTCCTCAGCAGTCGCGGTGTTGACGCTGGTGAGTGCGTAGTGGCCCCAGGTGCCCGCTCCTGCGGCGCGACTCGGCAGGTACTCGTCCTGGAACACCTTCCAGAGTTCGGCTCCGCTGATTTCCCCACCGACGGTATCCGTGCGGCGCTGGATGACCCCCGAGAACTCGATCTGCGCGCGGCGGGGCAAATCGAGGCTGTGCTCGTTTTTCAGCAGGTACGCCACGCCACCCTTGCCGGACTGCGAGTTCACCCGGATCACTGCCTCATAGCTGCGCCCGATGTCCTTCGGATCGATGGGCAGGTAGGGGACCGCCCAGGGGATGTCCTGGACTGTTGTTCCAGCCTCGGCGGCGTCGCTCTCCATTCGCTCGAAGCCCTTCTTGATCGCATCCTGGTGTGAGCCGGAGAAGGCTGTGAACACCAGGTCGCCGCCATAGGGTGAGCGTTCGGGGACGGGGAGCTGGTTGCAGTATTCCGCGGTCCGCCTGATGTGATCGATGTCGGAGAAGTCGATCATCGGGTCGATGCCCTGCCCGTAAAGGTTCATGCCGAGGGTGACCAGGTCTACGTTTCCGGTGCGTTCACCATTGCCGAACAGGCATCCCTCGATCCGATCAGCCCCCGCCAGGTAGCCGAGCTCCGCCGCTGCTACCCCGGTGCCACGATCGTTGTGGGGGTGGAGCGACAGGATGATGTTTTCACGGTTGTCCAGGTTCCGGCACATCCACTCGATGGAGTCAGCGTAGACGTTGGGGGTGGCCATTTCGACGGTTGCCGGGAGGTTCAGAATCATCTGGCGGTCGGAACTCGCCTCAAGCACAGCCGCGACCTCGTTGCTGATTCGTGCGGCGAATTCCAGTTCGGTGCCGGTGAAGGACTCGGGAGAGTACTCGTAGGTGACCTCGGTGTTCCGCAGGGTCTCCTCGAACTTCTTACACAGCCGCGCCCCGGTCAGTGCGATGTCGATGATGCCGTCCATGTCCTGGTTGAACACCACCCGGCGCTGCAGCACCGACGTCGAGTTGTAGAGGTGGACGATGGCCCGGTCTGCGCCCTCGATCGACTGGTAGGTGCGCTCGATCAGGTGTTCCCTGGCCTGGGTGAGGACCTGGATGGTGACGTCGTCGGGAATCCGGTCCGTCTCGATCAGCTGGCGGACGAAATCGAAATCGGTCTGTGATGCCGACGGGAATCCGACCTCGATTTCCTTGTAACCCATCTGAACGAGCAGGTCGAACATCTTGTGCTTGCGTTCGGGGCTCATCGGGTCGATGAGGGCCTGGTTGCCGTCCCTCAGGTCAACGGCGCACCAGCGTGGTGCCTGGGTGATGACCTTGTCGGGCCAGGTGCGATCGGGCAGCTGAACCGAGATCTGATCCTGGAAGGGCGTGTATTTATGGAACGGCATTCCGGAGGATTTTTGTGCGTTGCGCATGGGGTGTGGCCTGTTCTGTGGAGGTTCGCGGGGCAGACTCTTCAGCAGTCCATGTGTCGGGACTAAAACCAGATATCTGGGCTGGGGCCGGGCATTACAGACTCCGCAGCGGGGAATCGGCCTTGACCGTGTCGTGTTGACTACCTGGTCGTGATGGCCCCGCCGCGGCAGCTAAGAAGGAGCAGTTCTGCGCGCACAAGCCAACCCTAGCACGGAGCATAGGATGGGCTTCGGACTGATTCGACTCACACCAGTTAGGAAAACCCATGGCATTGGCAGGGACCACAGAGGCGGCAACAGACACCGACGCGAGGGTGCAGGACGACCTGTTCCGGCACGTCAACGGGACCTGGCTGAACTTCACGGAGATTCCTTCGGACCGGCCCCTCGAAGGAGCATTCACCCAGCTGCGGGATGCCGCTGAACTGGCCGTGCGGCAGATCATCGAGGATGCCGCGGCCACAGCTGATCCGGCCGGCGACAACTTCAGGATCAAGGCTCTCTACAGTTCATTCATGGCTGAGGAGCGGATCGAGCAGCTGGGTGTCGCACCGGTGCTTCCGCTCCTCGATCGGATCAACGCCGTAGCGTCGACCGCGGAACTGGTCGCTTTGGACGGTGAGCTCACGCGGTCCGGAATTGCCGGCCTTGCGCTGCCCTATGTCAGTAACGACGCCGGGAACCCCGAGCGCTACCTGCTGCACCTGCACCAGTCCGGCCTCGGAATGCCCGACGAATCGTATTATCGGGAAGAAAAATTCAGTCAGACCCGCGTCGAGTACCTGACCCTGCTCGTCGCCCTGCTCACTGCGGCGGGTGACCCCGAGGCTCAGACTCGCGCGGAGGCAGTCGTCGAACTGGAGACCCGGCTCGCGTCCTCCCACATGGATGCCGTNNNNCCCGCCGCGATCCGCAGGCCACCTACAACCTGCTGACCGGCAACGCACTGGCCGAGCTCGCCCCCTTCAGCAGCTCCTGGCTGGAGCAGCTCACCCGGGGGCGTGAGGGAACCGACGAAGTGGTCATCAATCAGCCGGACTATCTGGCAGCTGTGGACCAGCTGCTGGCGGCCGAGGATCTGAGTGTCTGGAAGAGCTGGCTGACCACTCGGGTGCTGCTGCACGCGGCAGGCTATCTCAGCAGTTCCTTTGTGGACCCGGCTTTCGCCTTCTACGGCACCCACCTCAGTGGCACACCCGAGATCAAGGACCGCTGGAAGCGTGGGGTGGCGCTGGTTGAGGGTGCTGTCGGCGAAGCTGTGGGGCGGGAGTACGTCGCGAGGCATTTCCCACCCACCCACAAGGCCATCATGCTCGACCTGGTCGAAAACCTTCTCGCCGCGTACCGGGTAAGCATTACCTCGCTCGACTGGATGACCGACGAGACGAAGACCCGTGCCCTCGCCAAACTGGACCGGTTCCACACCAAGATCGGTTTCCCGGACCAATGGATCGACTATTCGTCACTGGAGATTGTCGACGGCGACACCTACGGCAACGTTCGCCGCTCCACCGCATTCGAACTGGACCGCCAACTCTCCCGACTGGGTGGTCCGATCGACCGGGGTAACTGGCTGATGACCCCGCAGACCGTGAACGCCTACTACATGCCGACGATGAACGAGATTGTGTTCCCGGCTGCGATCCTGCAGCCACCGTTCTTCGACGTCGACGCCGACCCGGCAGTGAACTACGGGGCAATCGGGGCGGTGATCGGTCACGAGATCGGTCACGGCTTCGACGATAAGGGCTCCCAGTACGACGGCAGCGGGCGCCTCGAAAACTGGTGGAGCGACCAGGACCGTGCTGCCTTCGACTCGCTCACCCAGCGGTTGGTGGACCAGTATAATGCGCTCTGCCCTGCTGAGGCGCCAGGAAGCTCAGTCAACGGCAGCCTCACGCTGGGCGAGAACATCGGGGATCTGGGCGGTCTGTCGATCGGCTACCGCGCCTATCTGCTGAGCCTGGACGGCGCCGAGCCGCCAATCGTGGCTGGGCTGACCGGGGCCCAGCGCTTCTTCTTCTCCTGGGCCAGCTGCTGGCGGCAGAAGATCCGCGCCGAGGAAGCGCTCCGCCGCCTGACCATTGACCCCCACTCCCCCAATGAGTTCCGCTGCAACCAGGTGGTGCGGAACCTTGACCAGTTCCATGACGCCTTCTCGGTCACGGACACCGATGACCTGTGGTTGGACCCGGCTGAGCGGGTCCGGATCTGGTAGCCGCTTTCGGCTGCTCTAGGACTGGCAGGTCACCTGATCGGCGGTCTGGCCCGTCAGGGTTGGCGGGNGTCGGTGTCGACGGTCGAGCCGGCGGTGAAATCGGTGCCAACGCTCAACGCCAGACCCACGGTGGCCGGGCTGGACAGGACCTGCACCTCAGCGAGTCCGAACAGTTCGGCCACAGCCGCGCCGATTGCCTCATAACCCGATCCGACGAAGAGCTGGGTTGCCGGAGTTGCCACGTCCTCGGTGACAACTGCCTGGGTGTAGCCCTCCTCCACGAGAAGGTCCTGGATCTCCTCACCCCGATCGGTCTTTCCCGAGGAGTCGATGATGGTGAACGGAACGGCTGCCGGATCGAAGTCGAGGACCGGCTCGTCGGTCGGCTCGGCGTCGGGCGAGGCGGAAGCATCGGTGGTTCCCGACGGGTCTGACTCCGACGGCTCCGGCTCGGGTTCACCGACGATGCTGCGATCGGCGACCAGCGCCTCGAACAGTTCCTCGGCCGGTTCCGCATCGGGGATCAGCCGGTTCAGGTCAGGCTCGTAGGGCAGCACGGGCATTGTGACGAAGGCTACCTTGGCAAGGTCGACGTCCTTGAGCCGGTCGGCCAACCGCAGCAGATCGGGAATCTGGCTCAGGCCGTCGTCGACCGTCAGGTTCTTGGTGATGGTCTCGGCGATCGCGTACATCCGGGGCAGGTTGGTGAGGGTGCCCTCGTCCTGGATTTTGCGCGCCATCGACGCCATAAACGACTGTTGTGCGCGGATCCTGCCTTCATCCCCACCGTCGCCAAAAGCATGCCGGGTTCGCAGGAAAGCCAGGGCCTGTTCGCCCTCCACCTCGGAGGTGCCGGCGGGAAGGCTCAGCCCGGAGTAGGTATCCTCAACCGCGTTGTTGACACAGACCTCGACCCCACCCAGAGTCGACGAGAGTTCCTTCACCGCGTTGAAATCCGCCATCATAAAGTGGTCGATTTTCAGCCCGGTGAGCTCGTTGATTGCGGCCACCGTGCACCCCGGCCCGCCGTTGCCGAGCGCGCCATTGAGCATCGCGAGGTCCTGCGAGGGGGTCATTGTCCCGGTCTCCGGGTCCAGGCAGGCGGGCAGCGGGACAAGCAGGTCGCGGGGGAAACTGACCATTGTGACATTCTCGCGGTCGGCCGAGAGGTGCATCAGCATCATCACGTCGGAGTTGCCGGTTTCGGTGGTGAATTCGGCTCCGCCGTAGGCAGCGTTTTCGGCGCCCTCACGGGTGTCGGTTCCGAGAATGAGAATCTGGACCGGGTCCCGGTCAAGATTGGCCTTGTCGGTCTCGTTCTGGTCCGTCGAGAGGTTCAGCGGCTGGGTTGCCACATTGCCCTGCAGCCGGAGAAGCTGCACTGAAGCGAACCCGACTCCAGCGACGAGGACGGTTGCCAGGGCGATAGCGATAATCTTCAGGACCCGCGGTGGTGCCTGGTGGCCCAGGTGGCGTCCCACGGGGGCTCCCGCCGAATCCTCAGCGTTCTGGCCAGCATCGGCGCGTCGACGACTCATGCGTTGCAGCCCTTTCGAAGAATTCGGTCGATAGTTGCTGGCGTGCGTGCCAGCTGAGCAAACAGCTCCCAGCCACTAAAAACAACGTGTGTTGCAGCCGGGTAGTGCCCGGTCAGAAGCCCAGGCGCACCAGCTGCTTGGGATCGCGCTGCCAATCCTTGGCAATTTTGACGTGCAAGTCAAGGTAGATCCGGGTGCCCAGCAAAGCTTCGATGCTCTGGCGCGCGTTGGTGCCAACCTCGCGGAGACGCGCGCCGCCCTTCCCGATGATGATCGCCTTCTGGGAGGAACGTTCGACGAACAGGTTCACCCTGACGTCGAGGAGCTGATTGTCGGCGCTGCGACCCTCCCGCGGAACGATTTCGTCCACCACCACGGCGAGCGAATGCGGCATTTCGTCGCGGACACCCTCCAGGGCGGCCTCTCGCACCAGTTCAGCAACCATCACAGCTTCCGGCTCGTCGGTGAGCGCGCCGTCAGGGTACAGAGCTGGTGATTCCGGCATATGCGAAACGAAAACGTCGCCGACCGTTTCGACCTGGAACCCGTCTGCAGCGGACACGGGAACGACATCGGCCCAGCCTTGTTCCCCCAATACTTCCTCGCCGAGGGCGACGACGGCCATCAGCTGGCGGGTCAAGGCCGCCCGGTCCACCAGGTCGGTTTTGGTGACGACGGCGATCAGTGGTTTCCGCTGCAACCGGGAGAGCTGCGAGGTGATGAACTTGTCACCAGGGCCGATTGGCTCGTTGGCCGGGATGCAAAACCCGATGGCATCCACTTCGGCCAGGGTGTCCGCGACGAGGTCGTTCAACCGCTGGCCCAGCAGGGTGCGGGGACGGTGCAGGCCTGGCGTGTCGACGAGGATCAGCTGGGAGTTCTCGCGGTGCACGATTCCCCTGATGGTGTGACGGGTGGTCTGGGGTTTGGACGAGGTGATTGCCACCTTCTGTCCCACCAGCGCGTTCGTCAACGTCGATTTGCCTGCGTTGGGCCGGCCGACCAGGGAAACAAACCCGGCCCGGTGCTTCTGTTCGCTCATGATATTCCGCCGTGTCCTTGAAGTTGTGCGGGATTCCGGTCCCGGCCGTCGTCGTCGAATGCTGGTTCCCGTTTCCACACAATAAGGTGCGAGACCCGGTTGCGGCGCCCCTCGACACGTTCGGCGCGGAGGCCGATACTGCCGACAGTTACCTCGCTGCCCACGATCGGGACCCGGCCCAGTGTCTTGGCGAGCAGTCCACCAACGGTGTCCACCTCGTCGTCTTCCAGATCCACGTTGAAGACTTCGCCCAGGTCATCAATTCCCATCCGTGAGCTGATCCGGTATTCGCCGTTGCCCAGTTGTTCAAGTTCCGGCACCTCCGAGTCATACTCATCGACAATCTCCCCAACGATCTCCTCAATGAGGTCCTCAAGCGTGACCAGCCCTGCCGTTCCACCGTACTCGTCGATGACGATGGCGACGTGGGTCGATTCCCGCTGCAACTCCTGCAGGAAATCGCTGACCGGCTTGGACTCGGGGACGTAGCGCACTCCCCGGCAGATACCGTCGACCAGGTCCTCGTCGCGACCGCCGGGCCCATGCAGTTGGGCCACGACATCCTTGAGGTAGAGGATCCCGATGATGTCGTCAGCACTGTCGCCAATCACCGGGATCCGCGAATAGCCGGAGCGGAGGAAAAGGGACATCGCCTGTTTCAGGGTGGACCCGGTTTCGATGGGAACCATGTCGGTGCGGGGCACCATCACTGCCCGCACCTTGGTGTCACCCAGTTCGAAGACTGAGTGAATCAGTTCCGCTTCGCTGTCCTCGATCATTTCGGCGTCGTTGGCACGGGAGAGCAGTTCGCGGAATTCCTCTTCAGTGAAGAAGGCCGCCTCGGCCCGGGCCGCACCCGGGGTAATGGCACTTCCGAGCGCAACCAGCCACCGCGGGATCGGTCCGAGGATCCCGCACAGGAATCTCACCAGACCCGCGGTCGCTGGAACCACTTTGCTCGCGTGGGTCCGGCCGAGCTGGCGCGGTGAAACGCCAACGAGCACGAATCCGACGGCGGCCATGGTGGCGGTGGCGAGCAGACCGGCAATCCAGACGTTGTTGAGCAGGTCGTGGAAGAGGATTGCGACCGCCACAGCGGCTGCCATCTCGAACCACACCCGCCAGAACCTGAGGGCATGCATGTGGGCGATCGGTGAGGCGAGGATACGCTGCAGCGACCGGCCAGATTTGCCGGCCAGAAGTTCTTCGCCTTCCTGGCGGGGCAGGTAACTGAAGGCGGCCTCGGCTGCGGTTACCAACGCTGCGACCAGAACAAACCCCAAGGCCATGAAGGCCAGCAGCCAAATGATCAACTGATTGTCTCCTCGGGCGCTTTTCCACCCAGATAATCGGCCAGCAGACGGCGTTGCAGACCGAACATTTCAGCCTCGTCCTCGGGTTCGGCGTGGTCGTATCCGAGGAGGTGCAACAGTCCGTGGGTGGTCAGCAGCAGCAGCTCTTCCTGGGTTGAGTGCCCTGCCTTCTCGGCCTGGGTCTGCGCCACCTCGGGGCAGAGGACAACATCACCGAGCACTCCCGCTGGTGTGAGCCGCCCCGCCGTGCCTGGTCGTAGCTCGTCCATGGGGAAGGACAGGACGTCGGTGGGACCCGGTTCGTCCATCCATTCGATATGCAGTTTCTCCATTGCGGTGGTGTCGACCAGGATGATCGAGAGCTCAGCTTCCGGGTGCACGAAGAGACTGTCGAGCAGGAACCGGCCCAGGCGGATCAGGTTTTCCTCGTCCGCCGCTATCCCCGACTCGTTGTTGACCTCGATGCTCATGGTTTGCCTCCAGCCGGTTTGGCCCCGGCATGACCGCGCGGGCCACGGTGATCCCGGGCAGCTGAGGCCCGCTGGTTCTCGTCCCAGACGCTGTAGGCCGTGACGATGTCGCCCACCAGCCGGTGCCTGACGACGTCGGAGGCGTCGAGGGTGCGGAAGCTGACGTCCTGCACACCCTGAAGTATTTCACTGACCACCCGTAGCCCTGAGTTGGTCCCGCCGGGCAGGTCCACCTGGGTGACGTCGCCGGTGACCACCATCTTCGAACCGAACCCCAGGCGGGTGAGGAACATCTTCATCTGCTCTGGGGTGGTGTTTTGGGCCTCGTCCAGGATGATGAACGCATCGTTGAGGGTACGGCCCCGCATGTAGGCGAGAGGTGCCACCTCGATGGTGCCGGCCGCCATCAGTCGAGGGATGCTGTCCGGGTCCATCATGTCGTGCAGCGCATCGTAGAGCGGACGCAGGTACGGGTCGATCTTGTCGCTGAGGGTGCCGGGCAGGAATCCGAGCC
>NZ_ALPM01000063.1:100541-200431 GCF_000294595.1 Arthrobacter sp. TB 23
CTCCCCCGCTTCGACGGCCGGGCGGGTGAGGATGATCCGGTTGACTTCCTTATGCTGCAGCGCCTGAACAGCTTTGGCCATGGCGAGGTAGGTTTTCCCGGTGCCCGCAGGGCCGATGCCAAACACCACCGTGTGCCGGTCAATCGCCTCGACGTAGTCCCGCTGGTTCAGGGTCTTTGGCCTGATAGTCCTGCCACGGGAGGAGAGGATGTTCATGGTGAGGACATCGGAGGGACTACTCACCGACTGATCCTTCAACATGGACACCAGCTGTTTGAGAACCTGGGGGTTGACGGTGGTGTTGTTGGCTGCGAGGGTGCGGATCTCGGAGATCAGACGTTCGGTGCGCGCGACGTCGACGGCCGGGCCCGTGATCGACAGCTCATTACCCCGGACGTGAAGATTGACCCCCACGAAAGTGCTCTCGATCAGCCTGAGCGCCTCATCGTTGGTTCCAAGCGCTTGAACCATTTGTTCCGTCGAATCGAAGTGGACCACCTTCGTGTCCAAGCCCACTGCGCTGATGCCAACTGAAGAATCGGTCATATAATCGGCCCTCGCGGCCTTCCATCTCTCCTTGAATCGGTTGGTGACGGCATACCGCCCCTTGACTAATCTTACGTTACGTCCCTGCCCGGCGGCCGTCCCCGGCCGCCGGATTCCGCCGTCGACGGAACCGGAGGTTTTACGGCGTCTCCGCGCGCCCAGGAAGCAGATGATCTCATCTGGGCAACGGCCCGGTTTCAATCCTGTCTCAGTCCGGCGACGACTTGGCTAAACCCCGTTCGGGGCCTGTTGCCATATGCGAAGCTGGAAACGTTGCTTTGAGTGCATTACTCGGCGGCGCACCAATCCGGCCGAGTGGTACAGCGAAAGGACAGGACGCGAATGGAGTGGTCCTTTCAACGCGATGCTGCCCGGCGCCGGCCTGGACGCGCTCTCTCGGTCACCGCGCTAATCGTCCTCGCTGGTCTGGGCCTGGGTGGCTGCACACCGGTCCCCGGCGATGATGCGACGGCCTCGCTTTCTGGACAACCAAACACGTCAGCTGGCCCAGCGTCGGCAGAGCACTCCGCAGTGACGGAATCCGCTACCCTGCGCAACCTGCTCCCCGTCTACTGGATGGGAGACAACGACGGAAGCATCCAGCTCTACCGGGAGTTCCTGGACGGCGGGAACGGTGGTGACCCAATCGCGGCGGCGGTCCAGGCGATGACCGCCAACTCACCAATCGATCCCGACTACTTTGGGTCGTGGTCCCCCGCCGAGTCTGTCAGCGCATCAATCTCCCCCGACAACGTTATTACGGTCGATATCTCGGCCGAGGCCTTCGATGCGCAGCTCGACCAGGGTGCCGCCTATCGTGCCATCCAGCAGCTCGTATACACAGCCACAGCGGCGGCGGCCAACGCGGGCCTGGTCTCGGGCGGTGACCCCAGCCGCGTCGTCGTCCTGGTGGACGGAGCGGCGGGGTTCAATGCTTTCGGCCACATCGAACTCGGTGGCCCGTTGCAGCGGGACTCGGCGTTGATGGCTCCGATCTGGATCATCGAACCCCAGCATGGGGCGGTCCGCGACCAGCCGACGATCACCGTGTCAGGCAGCGGAATGACGGAGAACGCGGTCCTGCACTGGCGGATCGACGAGGTGGTCGGCGATGAGCTGGAATCGTACCGCACTGGAACGGTGGGACTGGACGCCAGCGCCAGTTCCCCCGGACTCTTCGAGTTCACGATCGCCCTGGTGCCCGGTGAATACGAGATCAGCGTCTTCGACCGTCCGCAGGGCGTCCAGGAGAACCGTGAACTCGATACCGACACCAAGCGCGTCACGGTGCAGTAGGCAGCTGAGCCTCCTGCTTTCCTTCCCGGGGCTTGCTATTCCCGGGTGAGCACGGGACCTTATTCCCGGGTGAGCACGGAACTGAACCGGCTACCAGCGGCCCAGCAGTTGGCTCAGGACCGCAAGGGCGGCGGGTCCGGCGGTGGAGGAGCGCAGCACCTGGCCGCCGAGCCTGGCCGGATGCGCACCGTTCGACACGAACAGCTCCAGCTCCTGCCCGCTGATGCCCCCCTCGGGGCCGACCACCACTGCAATGCTGGTGGGCGGGGTGTCGGCCTGTGGCCCAACCAGTGCCCCAACCCCAGTTTCAGCGTCCTCGTGGAGGATCAGAGCGAGGTCCACGCCGGCAAGCCAGGCTGCCAGAGACCCGCTGTCGTGCAATGGCA
The DNA here is from genome assembly GCF_000294595.1 of Arthrobacter sp. TB 23. Lineage (NCBI taxonomy): Bacteria > Bacillati > Actinomycetota > Actinomycetes > Micrococcales > Micrococcaceae > Arthrobacter > Arthrobacter sp. TB 23. The sequence continues at coordinate 102,770 of NZ_ALPM01000063.1, forward strand.
GCACCTCGGGGAGGGTGGCACGCCGTGACTGTTTGGCGGCTCCCCACACCGTGGATTCCCATTTTCGCTGCCCTTTGAGCGCCTTGTCGGCGCGCCAACGGACAATACTTCGATCCGCCTGCCAGGGAATAACCGCATCGACGCCGAGTTCAGTGGCGGCCTCGACCGCCAGTTCATCCCGGTCCCCCTTGGCCAGTGCCTGCACCAGGATGAGACGGCAGGCGGGGGCCGGCTCGTCAATCACTGTTCGCACCTCGAGGGTGACTTCCTGCCCGGCGCTGGCCGTGACCACGCCGACGATTCTACGCCCGCGGCCGTCGGCGACGTCAATCGTCTCGCCGGCTGCCAGCCGTTTGACGGTCGCCGCGTGCCGGGCCTCGGCCCCGGTGAGGGTGAAACTGGCTCCGGGGAGGACAGCAGCCAGCGCCTCAGGGTCTCCGAAGTAGAGTGCGTTGCTCACCCCTAGAGATTACCCAACCGCTCCCGCAACTTCGCGAACACCCCTGAACCGCTGCTGGCCAGCTGACCCTCAACAAATTCCTCGCCGCGGAGTTCGGCAAGTTTGCGCAGCAGCTCTTCCTGCGCCTGGTCAACGTTGCGCGGAGTCTCGACGTTCAGGTGCACCTTGAGGTCACCACGCCCGTACCCGCGGAGGTGGGTTACGCCAAGTCCGCGAAGAGTCACGATCTCGCCCGACTGCGTGCCTGCTTTGATCCCCAGTTCCTGGTCGCCGTCGAAGGAGGCGAGGTTCACGGTGGTGCCCAGGGCGGCGGCGGTCATCGGCACGCTGAGGGTGACGTGGAGGTCGTCACCCTCACGGAGGAAGGAGGGATCCGGGTTAACCCGGATCTCCACATAGAGGTCGCCCTGCGGTCCGCCGGCCATACCGGCCTCGCCCTGGCCCCCCAGTTGAATGCGGGTGCCGGTCGACACGCCTGCGGGCACCTTGATGGTGAGGCTCCGACGGCTACGCACCCGACCGTCGCCGTTGCATTCGTTACAGGGGTTCGGGATGACTGTGCCGTACCCCTGGCAGGTGCCACACGTGGCACTGGTCATGACCTGGCCCAGAATGGACCGCACCGCACGCTGCACCTGACCCGACCCGCCGCAAATGTCGCAGGTTCGGGGGGAAGTGCCGGGCTGGCAGCAGGACCCGTCGCAGGTGGGACACACTGCTGCGGTATCGACGTCGATCTTTTTGTTGATCCCGAAGACTGCGTCGACCAGGTCGATCCGCACGGCGATCAGGGCGTCCTGGCCGCGACGGGTGCGCGACGGCGGGCCGCTGGCACCACCGCCACCGAAGAATGTTTCGAAGATGTCCTGGAAGGCGAAGCCCGGCCCTGCGTGTCCGCCGCCGAATCCGTTGTCGGTCCCGTTCTCGTTGCCGGTCGTGTCATACACGCGCCGTTTCTGCGGGTCCGAGAGCACCTCGTAGGCACGGGTGACCAATTTGAACTCTTCAGAGGCATCCGGCCCGGAGTTGACGTCCGGGTGCAGCTTTCGCGCGAGCTTGCGGTAGGCCTTCTTGATTTCCTCGCCGCTCGCATCGCGGTTCACACCGAGGACTTCATAGTGATTACTCACTCCTGCACTTCACTTCCTATGTCACTGACCGGTGCAGGGCTTGGTGCCCTGCCGGTATGGGGTCGACTGTTTCTACAACAAGTTCGCTGATGCGGTTACGTCAGGGTTAGTCCGTCAGGATCCGCGATAGGTACCGGGCTACCGCCCGCACCGCCGACATCGACGTCGGGTAGTCCATTCGGGTTGGCCCAAGGACTCCTACCTTGGCCAACGAGTCGGGACCGTATCCGGTGGCAATCACCGAGGCTTCAGCGAGGCCGCCGTGCGGGTTCTCCCGGCCGATCCGCACCGAGACGCCAAACGCATCCTGCTTCATTTCGGAAAGCAGGCGAAGCATTACTACCTGCTCCTCCAGGGCCTCGAGCACCGGCCCGATGCTCAGAGGAAAGTCTACGGTGGATCGGGCCAGGTTGGCTGTACCAGCCATCACAATCCGGTCATCCCGGTTGATGCCAGCCAACTGTTCGAGCGCCCGCGCCAGCACGGTGCCCGCCCTGCGCTGCTGGAACGACAGGGCTCCCACGGCGAGTGCGAGTTCCTGCGGAAGGGACGCCAGCTTGGTGCCGGCGACGGAACCGAGGAAGTGCTGCCGAAGCTCGGCGAGGGATGATTCGGGCACCGGTTCGGGCAGCGGGACAACCCGCTGCTGGACTGTTCCGTTGGTCGCTATGAGCACCACCAGAACCTGGTTGGGCGCCAGTAGGACGAACTCCAGGTGCCGGACGGCTGCGCTACCCAGATGTGGGTATTGGACCACCGCCACCTGATTGGTCAGGTGGGAGAGCAGCCGCACTGTCCGGTCCATGACGTCGTCGAGATCCTCTGCCTCCTCCAGGAGCGCCTGGATGGCGCGCTTTTCGGCAGCAGACAGAGGCTTGACCTCGGAAATCTGGTCGACGAACAGTCGGTAGCCCTTGTCGGTGGGGATGCGACCCGAGCTGGTGTGGGGCGCGGTGATCAGCCCCTCTTCTTCCAGGACAGCCATATCATTACGGATGGTGGCCGATGATACCCCCAGCTGATGCCGCTCCACGAGTGCTTTGGAGCCCACAGGCTCGCGGGAATGCACATAGTCCTCGACGATGGCACGCAACACTTCGAGTCTGCGTGGTTCGCTCACTTTTCACCTCCGCACACGTTTACTGTCTCTTCCGGCAGATCTGGCACTCGACACGCCCAAGTGCCAAGTCTAGTACGTTCGAAGGGATTGTTAGCATTGAAAATCCCTGGCCGGACCGTCCAGCGGCGAGTCGGGAAGTGAGCAACAATTTTGTCCAGTTATGAATGGGGCGCCCAGGACATCTCAGCCCCCCGCCAGGTTTCCCTGCCAAAGGTTCCGGTCAGCCGGGGCCTGGTTCTGGAGGATGTGCGGAGCGGGTACGTTGGCGCGGTGGTCCGGGTGGAGAAATCTGGTGGCATGCACGTCATGGTGCTCGAGGACCGGCGCGGCAGACTCAAGACTTTCCCGCTCGGGTTCGGGTTCCACGTCGACGGCGGGCCCGTTGAGGTGGTGGCACCCGCGCTGGCACCACCAGCGCCAGCCCGCAAGGTGACGGCGTCGGGATCGGTCAAAGTGGAGGGCGCCCGCGCGAGGACCGCCCGGGCCAGCAGGATCTGGGTGGAGGGACAGCACGATGCTGAGCTGATCGAAAAAGTGTGGGGCGACGATCTGCGTCTTGAGGGGATCGTCGTCGAGCCGCTGCACGGCGTTGACGACCTTGCCGGGATGATCCGCACCTTTAGTCCTGGACCGAACCGCCGGCTCGGTATCCTCGTCGACCATCTGGTAGCGGGGTCGAAGGAACAGCGCATCGCCCAGGAAGCCATGAAGGTTCCGGGAGCCGCCGCCAACGTCCTGGTGGTGGGACACCCGTATGTCGATGTGTGGCAGGCAATCAAGCCGGCGGCCGTCGGGCTCACCGCGTGGCCGGTGGTACCACGGGGCCAGGACTGGAAGACCGGAATACTCGCCGGTCTCGGCTGGCCGAACGCCGACAAGGCAGCGGTGGCACATGGCTGGAAGCGGTTGCTGGGGTGCGTCAATAGTTACTCCGACCTTGAGCCGTCGCTGCTCGGGCGGGTCGAAGAAGTGATCGATTTTTTGACCCCTCCCGGAGATTTCGACGCGACAATTTAAGCCCCAGTGCACGTTTGCTGGCGACGAAGTATCCTAGATAGGAAGGCTCCTGATCAAGGCTGCCCCGAAGCAATAGAGGATGTTCAGTTGTCTAACCCCGCCGACCAGCACGGAAACCACGGATCCGAGGACGGCCACGGCCAGCCCCGATCCGCTTTTGAGGGTGCCCCGGCGAATGCCTTGCCTCTGACCGCGACGGAAGACCGGCAGTGGGCAACCCTGTCGCACTTCGGGGGAATCCTCGGTTTCATTCCGTCGCTGCTCATCCTGCTGATTTTCAAGAACCGGGGACCTTTCACCGCCCAGGAAGCGCGGGAGGCGTTCAACTTCACCTTCCCGCCGACGGTGTTGGCGTTCGTGGCCTGGCTGCTCTCCCTCTTGCCAGCGGTCGGCGGCATGTTCGCCGTCGTCAACGCCCTGATCTGGGTGGCAATCGCCGTATCCTCGGTCATTGCCGGGATCCAGGTCAACCGTGGCCGCCCCTACCGGTACGCGTTCAACCTGCGGCTCTTCCGTTAGGAACCTAGTCGGGTAGTAGCCTGCGGACGACCGCGTCGGCGAGCAACCGGCCCTTGCCAGTGAGCGTGATCGTTCCGGCGAAGGCCTCCGCTGCAACGATCAGTTCATCAGCAATCAATCCGGCGACGGCGAGCCGCCCCCCTGGGTGCAGCACCCGGGTTGGTAGACCCTCGCGCAGCCTGGCGCGAAGCATCACGTCCTCGGTGTAGCGGGTCTCCGCGTCCAGGATTTCGCGGCCAGCGGCCGGTGACACTCCGGTTGAGAGGCGCTGGGCGTAGGCGGTCGGGTGCTTCACATTCCACCAGCGCACACCGCCCAGATGCGAGTGCGCGCCGGGACCAGCTCCCCACCAGTCGTCGCCACGCCAGTAGGCAAGATTATGCCTGCACTCGTCCGCAGGTGTGCGGGCCCAGTTGCTTACCTCGTACCATCCGAGTCCGGCGGCTGCCATCGCGCGTTCGGCCAGGGCGTACTTCTCGGCGTGATCGTCGTCGTCGATGTCGGGCACCTCGCCACGGCGGATCCGGGCCGCAAGTTTGGTGCCGTCCTCGATGATCAGTGCGTAGGCAGAGACGTGGTCCGGACCGTAGGACAGCGCCGCGTCAAGGGTCTGCTGCCAGTCGGCTGCGGACTCCCCCGGGGTGCCGTAGATCAGGTCAAGGCTGACGCGCAGCCCGGCTTCCCGCGCCCATTGCACGGCCAGTGGCACCCGTTCGGGCGCATGGGTGCGGTCCAGTACCTTCAGCACGTGCGGAACAGCCGACTGCATCCCGAACGACACCCTGGTGAAACCCGCCTGCGCCAGCACCGCAAGTGACTCGGGCGTGACCGAATCGGGGTTGGCCTCCGTGGTGACTTCAGCGCCTGGCGCGAGCCCCCAGTGCCCGACGGCGGTGCGCAGCACCGTCGCCAGATCGGCTGCGGGGAGGAGGGTGGGAGTGCCGCCGCCGAAGAACACTGTCGATAGCTGGCGTGGCGCGGTGCCGGAAGCGGTCAGGACACCGGCTGCGAGGTCCAGTTCAGCGCTGACCGTTGCGGCATAGCGGTCTTGCGATGCGCCCCCACCCAGTTCAGTGGCCGTGTAGGTGTTGAAGTCGCAGTAGCCGCAGCGCACGGCGCAGAACGGGATGTGGACGTAGAGCCCCAGCTTCCGGTCGGCGCTGCCGATGGCGGCCTGCTCCGGCAGCAGGCCGCTTTCCGGCGCTGGCAAGCCAAGAGGGAGGGCACCTGGCATTGCTACTTCTTGACCTTGTCCTTGGACTCGTCGGTGGTGAGTGCTGCGATGAAGGCTTCCTGCGGGACTTCGACGCGTCCCACCATCTTCATCCGCTTCTTGCCTTCCTTCTGTTTCTCCAGAAGTTTGCGTTTACGGGTGATGTCACCGCCGTAGCACTTCGCGAGGACGTCCTTGCGGATGGCCCTGATGCTTTCCCTGGCAATAATCCGTGACCCGATGGCCGCCTGGATGGGAACCTCGAACTGCTGCCGTGGGATGAGTTCACGCAGCTTGCCGGTCATCATGACGCCATAGGCGTAGGCCTTGTCGCGGTGGGTGATGGCCGAGAACGCATCGACCTGTTCGCCCTGCAGCATGATGTCAACCTTGACCAGGTCGGCGACCTGGTCGCCGTCGCTCTTCCAGTCCAGCGAGCCNNNNCCCGCGGGTCCGGGATTTGAGGATGTCGAAGAAGTCGAACACGATCTCGGCCAGTGGCAGTCGGTACCGGATCTCCACCCGGTCCTCGGAGAGGTAATCCATTCCGCCCATCACGCCGCGCCGGCTCTGGCACAGCTCCATGATGGCACCGACGAACTCGGTGGGCGCCAGGATGGTCGCCGAAACCATAGGCTCGCGGACCTCGGCGATTTTCCCGGTCGGGTACTCGCTGGGGTTGGTCACATGGACCATCTTTTTATCCTCGAGTGTTACCAGGTACTCCACGTTGGGTGCCGTGGAGATCAGGTTGAGGTTATGCTCGCGCTCGAGCCGCTCCCTGGTGATCTCCAGGTGAAGGAGCCCGAGGAAGCCCACCCGGAACCCGAAGCCCAGTGCCGCGGAGGTCTCGGGTTCGTAGACGAGCGCTGCATCGTTGAGCATCAGCTTTTCCAGCGCGTCGCGAAGCACCGGGTAATCGGTGCCGTCCAGCGGGTACAGACCGGAGAAGACCATGGGCTTCGCATCGGCATATCCGGGCAGGGATGCCTGGGCTGGCTTGGCCAGGTTGGTAACCGTGTCACCCACCTTGGACAGCCGGACGTCTTTCACACCAGTGATGAGGTAGCCGACCTCACCCACGCCAAGCCCCTTGGATGGGGTGGGCTCCGGGGAGCTGACGCCAATTTCGAGGAGCTCGTGACTGGCGCGGGTGGACATCATCTGGATCCGCTCGCGGGGATGCAGCATGCCGTCGACCACGCGGACGTAGGTGACGACACCGCGGTAGGTGTCATATACGGAGTCGAAGATCATCGCCCGTGCGGGGGCGTTGGGGTCACCAACAGGAGGCGGCAGGTCCCTGACAATCTTGTCCAGCAGTGCTTCGACCCCCATACCGGTCTTCCCGGAGACCCTGAGGACGTCGTCGGGATCGCCACCGATCAGGTTCGCCAGCTCGGCAGCATACTTCTCGGGCTGGGCGGCGGGCAGGTCGATCTTGTTCAGGACCGGAATGATGGTGAGGTTGTTTTCCATCGCCAGGTAAAGGTTGGCCAGTGTCTGGGCTTCGATCCCCTGGGCGGCATCGACCAGCAGGATCGCCCCTTCGCAGGCCGCGAGCGACCGGGAAACCTCGTAGGTGAAGTCAACGTGGCCTGGCGTGTCGATCATGTTCAGCGCGTGGCTGACACCGTCGAGTTCCCAGGGCAGCCGCACCGCCTGGGATTTGATGGTGATGCCACGTTCACGCTCGATGTCCATCCGGTCCAGGTACTGGGCCTTCATGTCACGCTGCTCGACGACGCCGGTGAGCTGCAGCATCCTGTCCGCCAGGGTGGACTTCCCATGATCGATGTGCGCGATGATGCAGAAGTTTCTGATGATCGCCGGATCAGTGGCGGCGGGCACCGGTGAGGTGCGGGCCTTGGGTGACACTGGACATTCCTTACTGTTGCGAGGGCTGCTGCGCGGCAACCGTTTCAACTACAACGACAGGGTTTGGAGCGAGGTGAACCCACCTCTCGGGCGGGGTTTGTTAAACCAGCCCCGGTTAACAGTCTCCCACGAGCTGGCGGGTGATCTGGAATTGCCTGGACTGGCCAAACTGTATCCTTTACCGCATGTCATTTGATTCCCGATCCTTCCTGCGGCTGGCCCGCACCGTTGTGCGGGCACTGCAGCCGCCGAAGCGGCGGTCCGGATCTGCCCGGAAACCAGCCGCCTACCCTGGTGATTTCACCGGCACCCCGAAGGTCAGCTATTCGCCCCGAGCCGATGATGTCCCGGATGCGGGGGAAATTGTCTGGGCCTGGGTGCCCTATGAAGAGGACCACCGTCAGGGCAAGGACCGCCCGGTCCTGCTGATCGGCAACCACCGGGGCAGGCTGCTGGGACTGACGCTGACTAGCCGCGACCGGAATGGAACCGGCAGATCGGATTCGGCCTACGTCGATATCGGGTCCGGCTCGTGGGACGTCAAGGGCAGACCGAGCGAAGTGAAAACCGATCGGATCATTCAACTGGCACCGGCGGATGTCAGGCGGATCGGTGCTGTACTTCCCAGGGCGCAGTTTGATCGTGTGGTGGCGCGGCTTGACTGAGTTGTTGTGGCTGCCCAACTTTCCATGCGGCACCTTCCACGTGCGGCGCCGCGCTCAGACAGACCGGCTGCCGGGACTAATCCGTGCATCTCTGGTAATCTAGACAGCTGTGTGTCCGCGCAGGTCGACGGGCACTTTAGTCCAATCGCCTACGGTATCCCCACGCCGCTCAGTCATTGGTTGAACTGAATTACCCTCACGACCAGTCCGCAATACAAAGAGAGTTCTAAATACGTGGCAAATATCAAGTCCCAGAAAAAGCGCATTCTCACCAACGAGAAGGCGCGCCAGCGCAACAACTCGGTTAAGTCCGAGCTGAAAACGGCCATCCGCGCCGTAAACACTGCGATCGGCTCAGCTGACAAGGAAGCTGCAACCAGCCTCCTCCAGTCGGCAAGCCGCAAGCTGGACAAGGCTGTCAGCAAGGGTGTCGTGCACAAGAACAACGCAGCGAACCACAAGTCTGCGATCTCGAAGAAGGTCAACGCTCTCTAACCAGAGCCTGATCGTTCGACGATTTCCAGATGGCTGGCCTTCGGGCCGGCCATCTGTCGTTTAACCGGTTGATCCCCTCGCCTTACGCGCCTTCAACCGACCAACGCCGCCTAAAACGCCTGCCGCGCCACATATAACTACAGCGCGGGACGATACCTACCGCGCGAGACGGCAGGCACAGCGCGAGACGGTAGGCACAGTACGAGACGGTAGGCACAGCGTGAGACGGGTCAGGCGCGGTACGTTCAGGTCGCAGAGAGTGCAAGCGGGTGCGCAGTGACTCGGAGCGCCGTCCGGGCCTAGCGGCACTTCAGACCGTACTGAGCCGCTAGCCGCGGCCAGCGAGGGCGATGGTGGTGACTGCGCGTTCGACGGCGTACACCGGATCCCGGGAGGCGCCCTTCACCTGGGCATCGGCTTCCGCAAGCACCTGAATGCACTCAACCAGACCTTCGGAACTGAAGCGCTGGGCGTCGCGTCGGGCCTGGTCTACCTGCCAGGGCGCCATCCCGAGCTCTTTTGCTAGCTGGGCGGAGCTCCCCCGCACCTGATGGACCTTCGCAACGGCCCGGACCTTCATCGCAAGGGCCGCCATCAGGAGTACTGGATCAGCGCCGGTCGCCAGGGCATGCCGGAGCATTGACAGGGCCTGTCCTCCACGGCCAGCCAATGCCGCGTCTGCCACCTTGAACCCGGTGACCTCCACCCGGCCGCCGTAGTACTTCTCGACGGTCTCCTCGGTGATTTCACCGGCCGTATCAGAAATCAATTGTTGACAGGCTGCCGCCAGTTCGGCGAGCTGGGACCCAACCGCTGCCACCAGCGCCCGCAGGGCTCCACCGCCGATCCGCCGGCCCGCGGCCCTAAACTCCTCGACAACAAAGTCTGTCTTGTCCGAGTCCTTCTTCAACGGCTGACAGTCGACAACGGTTGCCCCGGAAGACTTGAGTGCGTCAAGAAGCTTCTTGCCACGGTTTCCGCCGCTGTGATGCATCACCAGCACGACATCGGGGGCAGGATCGGCCAGGTATCCGAGCGTGTCCTGAAGAAAGTCGTCGTTCATCTGGGCGAGGCCGCTCACCTCGATCAATTTGGCCTCCCCAAAAAGGGACGGGCTCCCGTGGATGGTGAGATCGCCTGCCTCGTACTTGCCGGCGTCCAGCTTCACGTCTTCAAGGTCTGGACGTGCATCCCGCAGGCTGCGACGAATGCGTTCGACTGCCTGGCCGGCGGCATACTCCTCGGGGCCGCTGAGCAGCACCACTGGTGCGGGTACAACGGTTCGCCAGTGCATCCCTGAGCTTCCAGCTGATTCCCTGCGGGATGCGGCGGGCCTGGAAGTCACGTAGTTGCTCCTGGTGGTTGGTGGATGGAACGAGTCCTCAGCGTCAACTGTGCCACGGGCGGGACCTGCCGCAAAGCGGACAAGCGGGTCAACGGTGGACGCGGAGTGAGTCGTCCTGAATGGAGACCAGAAACGTTCCCAGCTGGTCGGTTCTGGCCACGGTAATCCCCGCCGCAGACAATCCGGCAGTGATAGTTGGGTGTGGATGCCCGTAGTCGTTATCCCGGCCAGCGGAAATCAGGGCGAGCCGTGGTTTGAGGGCGTGGGCCAGGTCGAGCCCACCGTTGCGGGCACCGTGGTGGGCTACTTTCAGGATCTGCACCCCCCGCTCACTGAGTCCGGGGCTGGCTCTCAACATGGCACGCGCCGCATCCTCCTCCAGATCACCAGTCAGCAGGACGGCCACATCGGGGGCGGCGTCAGTGTCGATGACGACGTCGAGCACAGCGCTGGAATTATTCTCGGAATCTATTGGTGCTCCGGCCTCTGGCCAGAGCACCGTCCAGCTGACGCGGCCATAGGAGCCACCGTCGCCATGTTCTCCAGTCATACCGGCAATGAGCCGCTCGGGTGATACTTGTTGCGCAGGGACCGCGGTGACAGTCGTGGGAAGTGCCGGTTCTGAGGAGGAGTACAGGATTCTCTGCACCGTCCTGTCCCTCGACACTCCTTCGATTCCACCATAGTGATCGGCATGGAGGTGGGTCAGCACGAGCAGTTCCACGGTGTCGACCGCCAGCCGGTCCAGGCAAGCGTCGACGTCGTCCGGTTCGGGACCCGTATCGATGAGGATCACGCTACGTTCGCCGGTCCGGACAGCGAAGGCGTCGCCCTGCCCGACGTCGCAGGCAGCAATGTGCCAGGTTCCATTGTCTGGTCGGCCCGGGGGCCACAGGCTGACGGCGGCAAGGCCCGCCACACAACCTACCGCAAGCCACAGCAGGGCACCGATCCTGCCGTGACCGGAATGGGCTTCGTTCCGGTTTGACCCGGGTAAAGGGTTCACCTTCGTCGACCTGCCTGGGCCGGGAGTAACAGTCCGGCGCCGGGGGCTGAAAGTCACCGCCAGCACGATTGCCGCCGAGAGCATTCCGGTGAGAATCACTCCCACCGGACCGCCTACCCACGGCAGGGTCGCCCCGGGCGCCGAGGCGAAAAAGGTTGCAACTGCGCCTACCCACGCTGTACCCCAACCGGCCACCAGGACCAGGGGTACCGCCAGCGGTTCCGCGACGGCGATCAACCCGACAGCCGCCATCCCCACGATGGTGACGAACGGTACCACCGGGCTGGCTGCGAGGTTCGCCGGAACCGAGTACAGCGGGAGAGTTGGCTGCAACAGCGTCAGGATCGGCGCGCAGAACAGTTGCGCCGCAATCGGAACAGCGACGAGCTGGGCGACCAGCAGCGGCATGAAACGGCTCAGCCTCAATGCCAGTACCGGACCGAACAGGATCAGTCCGGCCGCGGCGGCAACGGACAGCATGAACGCGAAGGAGGCGTGCAGCCAGGGATCGATGGTAAGGAGGACCACCACGGTGAGCAGCAAAAGTGCCAGCGGCACTTTCCCTCGCCCGGATAACACCGCTGCAACTCCGATGCCGCCCATCAGCGCTGCGCGCAACACACTTGGCTCGGGTCGAACCAGGATGACGAAACCAATCAGTGCAAGGATGCCCAGGACCGCCGACGGGAGTCGCGGCAGTCGCAGAGCGCGGGCACCGAGGAAAACGAAGGCCAACAGGTAGCTGCAGTTGGCACCGCTGACCGCTGTCAGGTGAGTCATCCCGGTGGTTTGCATATCTGCTGCCAGGTTTTCGTCCAGTGTGCTCCGGTCGCCGATGACCATGCCTGGCAGCAGCCCGCCCTCCCCCGTCAGCCGGGAAGAAAGCTGCGAAAAGTCAGTTCTTAATTCGGCTGGAACGGTAGTCCAGCCGGCAGGCGAGGTCACCTGCGGGCTGGTCGCGGCGATGAGCAGTGCGGCTGCACGGTCGCCGGGTTTGGTGGGTAGCAGGCGCCCGGCCGTGCGCACCGAGTCAGACGCGGCGACCGGCTGCCAGGACACCGGGCCAATCACCACCACCGGCGTACCCGCCGTGAACCTGACCCCGTCAAGCGTTCCAGCCGTCAACGTCCCTTCCACCATAAACCGGGAGGATCCGGTAAACCGGTCGGGGCTGATCATCGCTGCATCCGACGTCGCGTGCACAACAGCGGTGATCGCGGACTGCTCCTGGACCGCAGTTGATACCGGGCCGGAGGTCCGTGCGGCAAGGCTGGCTGAGGCGGGCGCGCAGACCAGGGTAGCGATGGCCAGCGGCACCACACAGGGTACCGCCACCCGCCTGACTCTGCCCGAGGCAAGGCAGCCGATCACACTGCAAAGGGCCAGCGTCGCCAGCACAACGGCGCCGAGCAGGGCGGAGGAGGCGTCCAGCCGGACCACCCCTGCTGCCGTGATCCACGCCACCGCGGCGGCAGGCAACAACCGTAAGTCCCGGTGACGGGGTTCGATAGCGCCTGTTCGGGTGTCCCTACCCCGCTTCTCCCGCAGAAACTTCTTCCGCCAGCTCGTCAGCGGGCCGATCGGTGTGCTTCGACTGCGCGCCGCCGTCAGTGTCGCTGCCGCACGGCCCGCTATAGTGCCGCTCACAGGGACGCTTGCTAAAGGGCCGGCCGCAGCAGCACCGCTCGCTACAGGGCCGGTCGCAGCAGTGCCGCTCACCACGGTGCCGCTTGCTAGAGGGCCAGCCGCAGCAGTACCGCTCACCACAGGGCCGCTCGCTACAGGGCCGGTCGCAGCAGCACCGCTCACCACCGGTGCGTCGCCTGTCTGGGCGCCCCTTCGGGCGTCCGCCCCCTCCGTCGCGGCCCGGACATACCTCGTCCAGTTGTGCCGTGGTCTCATGACCTAGACACTGACCTAGACACTGACCAGTGGGAGAAGTGCAGCGAGCATGGCCTCACCGATGCCTGGCACTGCGTCGAGATCTTCGGGCCGGGTGAACGCCCCGTGTGCGGCACGCCATTGGACGATCCGCTCTGCCAGCACCGGGCCAATCCTCGGAAGTGTCTCCAGTTCGTCGACTCCAGCCGTGTTGATGTTCACCGGGGCCGCCGGGCCAGTGGAACCCAGAGGATTCGCGGGCGACCNCCCGCCGTTGGCTGCGCCGTCAGGCGCAACCGGAGCCGGGGTCTCGCCCTGCAGGGGTACGCGGATCTGCAGACCATCCTGTATCTGAGCGGCCAGGTTGATTGCGGCGAGATCGGCGTCGGGGAGTGCTCCCCCGGCCTGATCGATCGCCTCAAAGACGCGGGATCCTGAGGCGAGTTCAACAATTCCGGGGCGGGTCACCGCACCCGCAACATGGACGAGCAGACGTTCGGGGGCTGCCTCCTCCCCCGGCGGCGGAGCCCCTGAGCGCGGTGCTCCAGCTGGCTGCGCCCCGGCAGGCGGTGCACCCGAGGACAGTGTTCCCGAAGACAGTGTTCCCGAAGACAGTGTTCCCGAGTACGGTGCACCTGACGGCGTGGGTTTCGATGAGGCTGGTGCACCTGATGCGTGGGCCGGAGGTGCCGGCTGCCCGGCCAACGGACTATCCAGCGCGACCGAGGTGATCTCCGGTGCCGGCCCGCCCCGGAGCAGGAAAAGCCCGAAGGCGATCGCAAGTGCCAGACCAAGCACCACGAAGGATACGCCACGACCGATTGCCCACCGGCGCCCACTATCGGCTGGCGGACCGGGCGGGTCTAAAGCCTCGAAATCCTCGTATCCCTGGGAGGGATCAGCAGCCCCGATCGGATCCGGTCGAAACCCCAAAACGCGGGGCGGTGGGCTGGTTGCCCGACGATGTCTGGCCATGGGTCGAGCCTAGGATTTACCGCCAGGGGAAGGAGACCGTACGGCTGCGTATGTGGGTAAACCCAGTAGCAGTCAGTCGGCAGTGGACGGTCCAGCGTCGCCGTCGTCGTCAATCCGCCCTGCCACGGCGATAGCGATGACTCCCAGCCCGGTGTGGGCAGCCAGCACTGCCGGGAGTTGCGCCAGGACTGTCCGAACTTCGGGGTGGCGCTCCTGGAGGTTCAGTGTCAGCTCCTGCACCTGGGATTGATTGCCGAAGTAGTGGAAGGCGACCACGGCGCCGGGCCTCCCGGCAAGGTCCGCTTCCACCAGGTCCAACAGGCGGGCGGTAGCCTTGGGCAGGGACCTCACCTTTTCGAGCGGCAGGATCCGCCCCTCCTGCACACTGAGGATCGGTTTCACCGACAACAGTGTTCCCAGCATGGACGCTGCCGCACCGATCCGGCCCCCTTTACGAAGCTGCTCCAGGCTGGGTACCAGAAATCTGAGCGTCGACGAATCACAGACCGCGCGCGCTACCGCTGACGCCCCAGCAAGGTCGACCCCGTCACGCGCAGCCGCCTGGGCCGCCGCCACCCCGAAACCCATCGCCATCCCGACCGTCCGGCAGTCGAGCACCTCCACCGGGATGGAGACGGCTGCCGCTGCCCAGCGCGCCGCGTCGGTGGTCCCCGACAGGTCGCCCGAGAGGTGCACCGAGAGGATTCCCGTCGCTCCGTCGGCTTCGAGCCGCCGGTAGACACTCTCGAACTGGCCCGGCGACGGCCGGGACGTGCGCACCTCGGCGCCTTCGGCCAACGCCACCGACAGCGGCCCGGTCAGGTCGTCGGTGCCCTCACCGAAGATCCGTCCGGCGATCATCACCGGCATGGGCACGACGACGACGCCACGCGCGGCACCCCCGACTGCCAGCCACTCGGGCGGTATGGCCGCAGCCGAGTCGGTCACCACAGCGATGCGGGACGGTGCGGCGGCCTCCTGCGCGGCACGGGATCCCGACGGACGGACCCACAGTCGCTCCAGCCACCTCATCGAGTACCAGGCCGCAGAGCCGGTTTTTGCCGGCGTCCGTGGTGCCTGTTCCGCGGCCGACGGGCGTGGTTCAGCCGACGCCGGACCATCCTGCCCTGCTGGAGACTTCACTGCTTTGTCGGCCCGCATGGTTACTCCGGAACGATATTGACCAGCTTCGGAGCCCGCACAATGATCGTCCGGATTCCCCTGCCGTCGAGGGTCTTCTGGATCTGGGGACTGGCCAGCGCCAACTCCCGCAGCGCATCCTCGGTGATGTCCGGGGACACCTCCAGCCGGTCACGGACCTTGCCCTGCACCTGTACGACGGCGACGACAGTCTCCTGCACCAGCAGCGACTCGTCGACCGCGGGCCAGCCCGCTGTTGCCACCGAGGCTGGGTGCCCCAGCCGGTTCCACAGGTCCTCGGCGGTGTAGGGAGCGAAGAGGCTCAGGATGATCGCCACCGCCTCCGTGGCTTCGCGGACAGCCGGGTCGGCGCCCCCAACGCCCGAGTCGATCGCCTTGCGGGTTGCGTTGACCAGTTCCATCACACGGGCAATGACCACGTTGAATTTGTTGCCCTGCAGCAGGGCAGCGCTGTCCGCCACGGTCCGGTGGGTGATGGACCGCAGCGCGCGGTCGCCACCTGAGACGTCGACGCCGGGCGCACTGGTCACGTCCTGACCGAGCCGCCAGGCACGGGCCAGGAACTTCGACGAACCCGACGGCGAAACATCCGCCCAGTCGACGTCGTCCTCGGGCGGGGAAGCGAACACCATGGTCAGCCGGATGGCGTCAACGCCGAACTTGTCCAGCTGCTGGCTCAGGTCGACGCCATTGCCGAGCGACTTGCTCATGGCCTTGCCGCCGTTGAGCACCTGCCCCTGGTTCAGGAGCGCCGAGAACGGTTCGGTGAACCCGATCAGGCCCAGGTCGAACAGCACCTTGGTGAAGAAGCGGCTGTACAGCAGGTGCAGAATGGCATGCTCAACGCCGCCCACGTACTGTCCGACGGGCAGCCAGCGGTTCACTGCGTCGGTATCGAACGGCGCGTCGGTGGTGTCAGGGGATGCGAACCGCAGGAAGTACCAGGAGGAATCGACAAAGGTGTCCATCGTGTCGGTGTCCCGCTTGGCGGGCCCGGCGCACTGCGGGCAGGGCACATTGACCCAGTCCTCGACGGCGGCGAGCGGCGAAGTCCCCTTCGGGGACAGGTCGCCGCCGCGCAGGTCTTCCGGCAGCGTGACGGGCAGCTGGTCGTCGGGGACCGGCACTTCGCCGCAGGTGGCGCAGTGGATGATCGGGATCGGGGTGCCCCAGAATCGCTGCCGGGACAACAACCAGTCGCGCAGCCGGTAGTTGACCGTGTGCTCGCCGGTGCCGTGCTCGGCGACCAGATCGATGGCGCGGGCAATGGCTTCGTCCTTGCCCAGCCCGTCCAGCTCACCGGAGTTCACCAGGGTGCCGTCGCCGGTGGTGGCGATCCCCGACACCGCCGGATCCTCGGCACCGGTGTCCACGACCATTCGGACCGGCAGCTCGAAGGCGCGGGCGAAGTCCAGGTCGCGCTGGTCGTGGGCGGGAACGGCCATGATGGCGCCGGTGCCGTAGTCGGCCAGCACATAGTCGGCGGCCCAGACCGGCAGCTTCTCCCCATTCAGGGGGTTGATCGCCCAGCGGCCGGTAAACACTCCGGTCTTTTCGCGCTCGGTCGACTGCCGCTCGATCTCCGACAGGGACTTGATGCCCTCCCGGTATTCTTCCAGCTCGGCCCGGTGGGGTTCGGTGACCAGGTCCAGGGCCAACGGGGCGTCTGCTGCCACCACGAAGAACGTGGCGCCGTGCAGCGTGTCCGGCCGGGTGGTGAACACGGGAACGCTCTGGGCCGGCTGCCCGTCGGCCTCTTCGATGACGAAGTCGACGTGGGCACCCTCGGAGCGACCAATCCAGTTGCGTTGCATGGCCAGGACCCGCTCGGGCCAGTGACCCCGCAGCTGGTCCATATCGTCCAGCAGACGATCCGCGTAGTCGGTGATCTTGAAGTACCACTGGTTGAGGCTCTTCTTGGTGACTGGGGTGCCGCAGCGCTCGCAGGCGCCGTTGACTACCTGCTCATTGGCCAGCACCGTCTGGTCTTTCGGGCACCAGTTGACCGGAGAGTTTTTCCGGTACGCCAGACCCTTTTCGAAGAAGCGCAGGAACAGCCACTGTGTCCACTGGTAGTACCCGGGGTCGGACGTGTGCAACCGACGGGACCAGTCAACGCTGATCGCGTAGCGGCGGAACGAGTTGGCCTGCGTCTCGATATTGGTATAGGTCCATTCGGACGGGTGCGCGTTGCGCTGGATGGCCGCGTTTTCGGCGGGCAGCCCGAACGAGTCCCAGCCGATGGGGTGCAGGACGTCGAACCCCTGCTGCCGGTAGTAGCGGGCGACGACGTCGCCCATCGCGAACGCCTCGGCGTGCCCCATGTGCAGGTCACCTGAGGGGTACGGGAACATGTCCAGCACATACCGGCGCTCCCGTGAGCCGTCGTCGGCTGGCTTGAACGGCTGGAGCCGGTCCCACTCCGCGGGCCATCGGGCTTCGATGTCAGCGAAACTGTAGGTGTTCTCGTCCGGTTGCCCGGCGTCGGGTTGCGTGCTCACTGTTGTTGCCCTGTCCTCTTGATCAATTGCCCCTAGACACACAAAAGCCCCTCAGCCAGGGAGGGGCATGCCGCACGGTTGACTGTGCGGCTAGCTAAGGAGTTGTACTACAGACATGCGACCACTCTAGCGCAGATTGGCGACGGCGACCTGTGGCGCGGGTTACGATGATTCTGGTACGCGCGCACGCAGGTCGCGCACTGCCACGCCGAGGCGGAGTGCGCCCCCGGCTGATCGGCCACCGGCCCCGCAAGGGGAATACCACCTGATACCAGGAACCGATGACAGTGGCCCGTCACATTGTGAGGCACGATCGCATGACACAGCTCTTTCCCACAGCCGATCCCGCTCCCGCAGACCTGGGTGACGACGCCGTCGCGCTGGTCCGCCGCTGGCTGCACCTGGACGACGTCCGGCGCCCCGAACCGACAGTCACCCGTGGGTCGCGGTCGGCGCAGCTGCTCGCCGAGGTCCTGAAGGACGACGCCGGGCTGCAGTTCACACTGGGCTTCGTTGACCGGGTCATCCGGCCCGAAGACAACGCGGTCGCTGCACGCAACCTCTCAAAGCTGGCGCGGCAGACGCCGTCGTTCCTGCCCTGGTACATGCGCGGCGCCGTGAAGCTTGGCGGCGCTCTCGCCCCGACGCTGCCCGGCATCGTGGTCCCGGTAGCCCAGCGGGTGCTCCGCGAGATGGTGGGACACCTCATCGTCGACGCCCGCCCACAGAAGTTGGGCAAGGCCATCGCCGGTTTGCGGGGCGAATCTGTTCGACTCAACATTAATCTGCTCGGCGAAGCGGTACTCGGTCATGAGGAGGCAGACGCGCGCCTCGCGGGAACCAAGAAACTGCTGGCCCGCGACGACGTCGACTACGTCTCCGTGAAGGTGTCCTCGGTGGTGAGCACCATGAATCTGTGGGACTTCCACGAGACGGTGGAGCGGGTCGCGGAGCGGCTGCTCCCCCTGTACCGGTTGGCTGCCTCCTCCCCGGCGCCGAAGTTCATCAACCTCGACATGGAGGAATACCACGACCTTGACCTGACCGTGGCGGTCTTCAAGCGCATCCTCGACACCGAGGACCTGCTGCATCTCGAAGCGGGGATCGTGTTGCAGGCCTACCTGCCGGACGCGCTCGGCGCGCTGCAGGACATCACCAGCTGGGCCACCGAACGTCGTGCTCGTGGCGGTTCGGCCGTCAAGGTGCGGCTGGTCAAGGGCGCCAACCTGGCAATGGAACTCGTCGACGCGAAGGTTCACGGGTGGGAGCCCGCCACCCTGCCGTCGAAGGAAGCGACCGACACCAACTACAAGCGCTGCCTCGATTGGGCGTTGCGTCCGGACAACGCGGAGGCGGTCAGGATCGGCGTCGCCGGTCACAACCTGTTCGATATCGCCTTCGCACGCCTGCTCTCCTTGGCGCGCGGCGTGGAGGATCGCATCGAGTTCGAAATGCTGCTCGGGATGGCCGAGGAGCAGGCGGAGGAGATCAAGAAGGACGTCGGCTCGCTCCTGCTGTACACACCGGTGGTGCACCCTGCCCAGTTCGACGTCGCCATCAGCTACCTGATCCGCCGGCTCGAAGAAAACGCGAGCCAGGAAAACTTCATGTCGGCTGTCTTTGAGCTGAACAAGAGTCCGCACCTGTTTGAGCGTGAGAAGCAGCGTTTCCTCGCCTCACTGGCCGCTGTGGATGCTGTGGTGCCGGGTCCCAACCGGGCGCAGAGCGTTGACCGGTTCGTGGAAACTGCACCCGGCGAGTTCGCCAACCAGTCCGACTCCGACCCGTCGCTGCCCGTCATCAGGGACTGGGCCACCGAGATTCTTCAGCGGGTTCCGGAGTCAACCCTGGGGGTTGAGTTGGTGGAAGCTTCCTGGCTGGACACCAACGACGACGTCGAGCGCACCATCGCTGCGGCCCTTGCCGGCCAGCAGGAATGGGCGTCCCGGGCTGGCGCCGAACGGGCCGGGGTGCTGCGGAACGCAGCGGCCCGGCTCGCAGCGATCCGTGGTGACCTGGTGGAAGTTGCTGCCAGTGAGACCGGCAAGACGGTTGCCGAGTCCGATCCGGAGATTTCCGAGGCGATCGACTTCGCCAACTATTACGCACTGCTCGCCGAGGAACTGGACCAGGTGGAGGGCGCCGAGTTCGTGCCTGCACGCCTGACGGTCGTCACCCCGCCGTGGAACTTCCC
Source organism: Arthrobacter sp. TB 23 (assembly GCF_000294595.1). Lineage (NCBI taxonomy): Bacteria > Bacillati > Actinomycetota > Actinomycetes > Micrococcales > Micrococcaceae > Arthrobacter > Arthrobacter sp. TB 23. Next base: position 122,330 of record NZ_ALPM01000063.1, read on the forward strand.
GGTGGCCATCGCCGCGGGGTCGGCGCTGGCACCGTTGGCGGCGGGCAGCGCCGTCGTCGTGAAGCCTGCACCGCAGGCCAGGCGTTGCGCGGCAGTGCTGGTCCAGGCGTTGTGGGACGCTGGGGTGCCCCGCGAGGTGCTGCATTTCGCGGATGTTGAGGAGGGGCCGGTGGGTCAGCACCTCATTTCGCATCCGTCGGTGGACCGGGTCATCCTGACCGGTGCCTACGACACCGCCAAGCTGTTCCGCAGCTGGCGCCATGACCTGCCGCTGCTCGCGGAGACCAGCGGCAAGAACGCGCTGATCGTCACTCCCAGTTCGGACCTCGATCTTGCCGCGGCCGATGTCGTCAAGTCCGCGTTCGGTCATGCCGGGCAGAAGTGCTCGGCCGCGTCGCTGGTGATTCTGGTGGGTGCGGCCGGGAAGTCGGCGCGGTTCCGCAACCAGCTGGTTGACGCAGTGGCGTCGCTGAAGGTTGGTTACCCGGAAGATGCGGCCACCGAAATGGGCCCTGTCATCGAGCCTGCTGAGGGGAAACTGCGCGACGCGCTGACTACCCTTGGCGAGGGTGAAACCTGGCTGGTCAAGCCGAAGCAGCTCGACGACACCGGACGGCTGTGGAGCCCCGGCGTCCGCGCTGGAGTGAAACCGGGCAGCTACTTCCATCTCACTGAATTTTTCGGTCCGGTCCTCGGGGTGATGCACGCGGACTCGCTCGCACAGGCGATCGAATGGCAGAACGCCAGCCCCTACGGGCTGACGGCAGGCATTCACACCATGGATGGCGATGAACTCGCCCAGTGGCTGGACGCTGTCCAGGCAGGCAATCTGTATGTGAACCGCGGCATTACCGGTGCAATTGTTCAGCGCCAGCCGTTTGGTGGCTGGAAGCGTTCGGCTGTCGGGCCGGGCGCCAAGGCTGGTGGCCCCAACTATCTAATGCACCTGGGCAGCTGGAACCCCGTCGAGCTGCATCCCGGAAACGTTCACGCTCCGTTGAGTGGGCCGGTCCGGGATCTGCTGCACGCAGCCGATATCCCCGCCGTCGACCAGGGGTTCCTGGCCCGGGCGACCGCGGACGATCAGCGTCATTGGGTCAGGTCCTTCGGTGCCAATCGCGATGTGTCGGGCCTCGGGGTGGAACGCAATGAGTTCCGTTACATTGCCGGTGCTGTGACGGTGCGGCTCAACGAGGCCGGCACCCTCGCTGGTTTGGTCCGGGTCCTCGCTGCCGGCCTGCGTGCCGGTGCCTCTCTGCGGGTTTCGACGGCTCACCCGCTACCGCCGGCTCTCACAGCGGCGCTCTCGGCGCACAACATTGAACACGGCGTGGACGACGACGCCGCGTGGCTGAAGCACGCACCCACGGCTTCCCTTGGCCGGGTTCGGCTGATCGGCGGCGGCTATTCGGAACTGTGCGCGGCCACTGACGGGGATCCGGATGTTGCCATCTACGCCGGACCCGTCACTGAGTCGGGTCGGATCGAGATGCTTCCGTTCCTGCACGAGCAGGCTGTCAGCATCACAGCCCACCGGTTCGGCAACCCGGACAGCGTCTCGCACACGGTGCTGCACTAGGGCATCTGAGGGGGCGGTCCTGCCGCCCCTCTCCGCTTATCCCCTCCGCCGGGCGGTGAGGTCTCGCGGGTTCGGACGTCCCGAACTCGCGGTATCTCCCGCTCGGCGGTGCGGTTTAAAGCTAAGTCGCTTCAGCCTTGGATCTGCATCCTCAAGTTCATAATGTGTATGTGCCATTGCGGCCTGGCCGCATGCTTCCGGGTAACGCGGTGCCATGGACTCCATCTGCTCCATCACTAACTTGATGGCCACCGGCTGCTTATCGGGCGAATAGCCACTCTTCACGCGCAGCCGTTTGATGGAGACCCGTAGCTTCGCCCTCCTCGCGCACGGTCCAGGCTGACCGCAGGTCACGTTGCATCACTGCCACGAGGTCACGGGCGATCTGCGCCGGAATCCCCTCGCCCTGCGCTCCACTGCAGACTCGTCCTGAGCCACCGCGTCGGAGCACGCTTGGCTTGAGTCTAGGCGTCGCGTCGGTGCAGCGTGATTGCGGCCGCTACGAGGGGGACGATAGCGTAGGCGGCCAGCACGATCAGGCTCGCCTGTGTGGAGAGGTAGGCTCCTTGCGTTTCGGTTGCTCCGGTGGTGAGCAACGCTGAGGACGCCGGCAGCGGTAGGTAGCTGACGATAGTCTCTACCCAGTCCAGGCGGATGAAGCTGAGGGTGCCGGGCAGTAGCAGCAGGACGGTCAGGGCAACGGTCACGGTGGCGGCGGTGGAGCGCAGGAGCGTGCCGATACCAAGGGAGAGCAGGGCCGCGGCTGTCAGCGAATAGAGGGTGCCGCCAAAGACGCGCCAGGTGCCCGGGTCGTCCAGCGCTGGGACGAGGTCGTACTGCGAGAGCTGGGGCATGGTGACGACGTAGGACAGGGTCGCGCTTACGAGGGTCACGGCGGCCGTCAGCACAATCAGGACGAGGGCTTTGGCGCCAAGGACGGGGATCCGGCTCGGGACTGCCGCGAACGTGGAGCGGATCAATCCGGTGGCGTATTCCCCGGTGATGAGTAGGGCGCCCAGGACGGCGATGGTGAGCATGCCGAAATGGAAGCCACCTGCGATGACCTCGGCACCATGCATCTGCTCGATGCCCTGGGCCAGGGCGGGATCGTCGGTCGTGGCGCTCAGGGACATGGCGGAGGCCAGGGCCACCAGCGTGATTACTGCGGCGGTGGAGGCCAGCGCCCACCACGTCGAGCGCAGGGACGCCAGCTTGATCCATTCCCCGCGCAAGACCCCCGCGAAGGTGGGATATACCTGCCCAGCGGCGGGCGGGTTGGTGGCCGGTGAGGTCATCGGCGGGTTGTCGGTCAGTGTGCTCATCGGTTCAGGCCCTTCTGGGCTGGGGTGCTGTGGGCGGTGGTGGGGTCGGAGCGGTACTCGACCGCATCCTGGGTCAGGGACATGTACGCCTCTTCGAGGCTCGCGCGGCGCGGGGACAACTCGGAGAGCGGCAGCCCGTATCGGAAGGCGACCTGGCCGATGTGCTCCGCGGTGGTCCCGCTGACCTCGAGCATGCCGGCCTCCGGAGAAGTGATGGTCACACCGTCGGCGGTCAGGGCGTCAGCGAGTTCGCCGGCGCGCGGGGAGCGCACCCGCACAGCGCCGCTGGCGACGGAGTCGATGACCTGTTGGACCGAGCCGGTGGCGATGATGTGACCGCGGCCGATCACGAGGAGTTGATCGGCGGTCTGGGACATCTCGCTCATCAGGTGTGAGGACAGGAACACGGTCCGTCCCTCGGCGGCCAGGTCGCGCACCAGTTGGCGAACCCACTGCACGCCCTCGGGGTCGAGCCCGTTGACCGGCTCGTCGAGGATGAGCGTTCGGGGGTCGCCCAGAAGTGCGACGGCGATACCCAGGCGTTGGCTCATGCCGAGGGAGAACCCGCCGACGCGCTTGGTCGCGGCCCCGGCCAGGCCGGTCATCTCGATGACCTCGCTGACGCGGGAGGCCGTGATGTGGTGGGTGGCGGCCATCGTGCGTAGGTGCGAGCGGGCGCTGCGGCCGGGGTGCACTGCCTTGGCGTCGAGCAGGGCGCCGACCTCCCGCAGCGGGGAACGGTGCTGCCCGTAGGGCTTGCCGTTGACCAGGACGCTGCCCGACGTCGGCCGGTCCAGTCCCATGATCAAACGCATCGTCGTGGATTTGCCGGCACCGTTCGGGCCGAGGAACCCGGTCACGGTGCCGGGCGCGATGGTGAAGCTGAGGGTGTGCACGGCGGTTTTGTCGCCGTAGCGCTTGGTGAGCTCGTGTGCCTCGATCATGACCGGGACCTTCCTGAGTGATGGTGGGATTGGCGGATTTGATGCGGCGGTTCGGCGTGCCCGTCGTGACGGGTCGGTGGGGGGACGACGACGTTGCCGCGCTGAAGGTCGGTGTCGACGATGCGGTGGTCCTGGATGCGCATTCGGTGACCTGACCTGCCGGTAGGGGCCTTGGTAGGCCCCTACCGGACGGGGATTGCTCTTGAGTTCACGCTCGCTGCTGGGCGCGAACGGCTTCACGGTCCGGGCTGGTCGGCATGGTCGCCGACGGAGCGGTGCGGGGCCAGGTCCAGGCGGAGCGCAGGATGAAGGCCAGGATCAGCAGCTCGACTCCAATGGTGAGGCCGTAGTAAAAGGCCCAGTCCCAGGTCGCCCCTGCCGCGTTGAAGATGGAGAGGGGGATGAAAAGCAAGGCAACGGCCAGGTTCGTGGCGCGGTTCGCCCGGGCGGGCAGCGCCATCGAGAGCAGCACCATCAGGCTCGGGATCGCTATGATCACGAAGAAGATGGAAACCAATGTCCCGGTGATGTCGAAGACAAAGATCTCGCCACCCCGGATTACATCAATTTCGCCGGGCTGGTAGAGGTGAAAGTAGTCGATGTAAATAACGAGGAACATGAAGCTGGTCCAGGCGGCCGCGAGCTTGGCCTGCACGGGGATTCGCGGGTTGTCGAGCAGTTTCGGGGTTTTCGTTCGGAGGGGCATTGGTTGTTCTTTCGATTCGAGCGGTCCGTCCGCCGGAGTGGCGGCAGGTTGGGGCGTGCATTCGCACGGGGTGGGTCGTTCTCGTCGGTCCGGTCGTCAGACGGTGATCACGACCTTCCCTCGGGTGTGGCCAGCTCCGACATAGCGGAGGGCGTCGGCCGCTTCGTCCAGCGGGTAGGTGCGGTCGATGACGGACCTGACCTGCCCGGCCGTGAGCAACTCGGCCAGGGCGAGCAGGTCCTGGCGCTTCCCAACCGACATGAAGGGCAACAGCAGCTGACGGGTGAATCCGGACAGCACACGCGCTTTGACGATCCGACCGAGGGGGCCGAACCAGCGGCCGCCGCGTCCGCTGTTGGGGATCAGGGTGCCGGTGGGCGTCAGCGCTCGGCGGACAGCCGCCAGGGGCTGGGCTTCCACGTTGTCGAGGATGACGTCGTAGCGATTCTCGCTGCGGGTGAAGTCGGTCCTCGTATAGTCAATGACGTGGTCGGCACCGAGTGACCGGACCAGATCGATGTTGCGGGTGCTGCACACACCCGTGACCTCGGCACCAAACGCCTTGGCGATCTGTACAGCGAAGGAGCCCACACCGCCTGACGCGCCCGTGACCAGCACCGTCTGGCCCGGTCGAACATTCGCGATCTTGCGCAATGCCTGCAACGCCGTCATCGCCGAGGTGGCCACCGCTGCCGCGTCCACGACCGACAGGTTGGCAGGCACGGGCACGAGATTGTCCGCCGGGACGCAGGCGTACTCCGCGAGTGCTCCTGCGGTGCTCCAGCCGAACACCTCGTCGCCGGGGCGGAGAGCGGTGACATCCTTCCCGACTGCTACCACCACGCCGGCGAGGTCCATGCCAGGGATGCCGTGGCGCGGCCGGCGGAGCCCGTACACCAGGCGCACCATGTACGGCTCGCCGGTCATGACGAAGTAGTCGCCAGGGTGTACCGAGGCCGCGCCCACCCGGACGAGGACATCACCCTGACCGGGTAGCGGTAGCCCGACGTCGGACACCTCGATCACGGAGGGCGGGCCGTAGCGATGCTGGACGGCGGCCCGCATCGTCGCCGCCCCGTCCAGATTCGCCCCCGGCACCAGGGGTGTTCCGGCCTTCGATCGCTGTTCGTTTGTCACAGAAGCCTCCTTACGTCCGAGCAACGACCTTCCCTGCTCGTACACCGTACGACGTACGTTGTACGATAAAGTGTGGGCGTACGCTGTACTAATGTCAAGCACTTTGAGAAAGCGAGGAATTTGTGTCCGCTAGGGAACAACGCCAGGTCGCGTCAGACGCGGGGCTGACCAAGCACCGGGTGGTGGTCGAGGCGATCCGGCTTGCCGACCGCGAGGGGGTCGAAGGGTTGAGCATGCGCCGGCTGGCTCGCGAGCTTGGCGCGGGCGCGATGTCCCTCTACCACTATGTGGCGAGCAAGGAGCAGTTGCTGGACGCGATGATCGACGTCGTGTTCGAGGAGATTGAGCTCCCGCCCGAAGGGACAGACTGGCAGTCGGCGATGCGACGGCGTTCGGTATCCGCCCGACAGGTTCTGGCGCGCCACCCGTGGGCGATTGGCCTGATGGACTCGCGGACATCGCCGGGGTCCGCGCACCTCCGCCACCGCGAGGCTGTCACCGCATGCCTGCGGAGGGCCGGCTTCTCGGTTCTGATGGCGACGCACGCCAACTGGTTGCTCGACAGCCTTGTCTACGGTTACGCCCTGCAGGAAGCCAACCTGCCGTTCGATACGGCTGATGAGTTCGCGGACATGGCCGAGGACGTCTACCTGCCCCAGCTTCCTCCAGGCGAGTTCCCCTACCTCAACGAGTCCGCCGCGGCACTCGTCGCTGCTGGCTACGACCCGTCGGAGGAGTTCATCTTCGGACTCGATCTCGCCCTGGCCGCCCTCGAACCCCTGAGAGCCTCCGCATAGCGACGCTCACAGACCGTCCCGCGGACCTCTGTACGGCAGTTCCGATCCATAACCGTCGTGTTGTAGCGGGCTCGTAGCGGCCGTGCGCATGGGGTGCCTACCTGACTTCGTCGACTGCGTCTGCTGCGCTGGCAACAGCAGCCACACCCAGTTGTCTGTATCTAACAACATTCGCTGCTGAACTCCCCGCGGCTTTCGACCAGATCGAGGCTCCTGCCGACCCTCGAAGTAAGACCGGCGTGTGTGCCGGCGCCTTAACCGCGGGTGGCTACTGGAGTTGGCCGGAAGGAAGCTCTCTCATTAACGGCCTACATCCCTTACCTGTCATTTGCGGTCGCCATTCCTGCTGCCTTCCACTGGATAGGTCGACGTCATTTCGAAACTATCCAGCGACCCCGACAGTGTCAGACGATTTCCTCTACCAACGCCGCAGCTTCTTTGCCCCGGAGTTTCCCGGACATGAGCTGTGGAAGAAGCGCATCCCGAATGGTAACCAGGGAAAGATTTTCGATCTGGCTTTCGAACCCAGGCTCCACAAAGCTTCCATGAACTCATTCTGGTTGACCACAACTTCTGGTGACGGGACGCGTACCAGTTCATCAAGCTGTCGCCGCTGAATGTGGCCCCAGGCCCCCCAAAGGCTCCCGCACCGAACGATGAGCTGGTTTTGGGGCCAGCCAATGCCGTCTGGTCTGCTCTGATCGTGCCACGAAAATAGTTCAAAATTCTTTTCCGTACCCCCTCCCACGCACCTCATTCTGTCAGAGGCGAATGATGGAATGGAGGTATGGAAAGCAGTAAAGCTTCTTCTACCGGATCGGGATTCTCTCCCGAATTCGGCGCGGATACCGCCTCCAACGGCGGGTCCGCGGATACGTCCGCCCGGACTTCGGGGACCACTGCGGCTGCGGGAACTGCGACCGGGTACGGTCCCGGCGGTCCGCTGAGTGTCGAAGCGATATGGACGGCTCCCGTGGCTGACACCGTCCCTGACTCATCGGATGCCCAGTCGCCGGACAGCCAGTCGGCAGATACCCGGGCGTTTGCGGGCTGGCTGGGGTTAACTGCGGTCGGTGAGCTGGACGGGGCTCAGGCGTTGGACGCGTTGCGGGACGTCAACCGGGCGAGGTCCTGGCTCGATGCGCAGGAAGCGAAGATCGCCACTCGCCTCCTTGACCTGACCACCGAATCGATGGGCCCCGCTGGCCGCCTCGGGTATGCCCGGACACTGACGGAGTCAGAAGTTGGAGCCGCCCTGCATATGCCGGAGCGGACTGCCGGGAGCCTGATCGAACACAGTGAACTCCTGACCCGGCATTATCGGGTGGCTTTGGCGGCCCTTGAGGACGGGAGGCTATCGAGGCGGCATGCCTGGGCCGTAGTCGAAGAGGCCACCAGCATCCCGGACGCCACGCCCGAGGTATTGGCGGCATTCGAGAAACGCCTGGTCGACATGGCGTGCAAAACCACTGTGAGTCGGTTCTGCTATCAGGCCAGACGGCTACGCGAGCAACTGCACCCCGAGTCCACCACCACTCGGCATAAGAAGGCCGTCGAGGGTCGGTTACTGCAACTAACTCCTGCGTATGACGGGATGGCGTGGCTTGAAGCGTACCTGCCTGTAGAACAAGCCGCAGGGATCTTCCATCGGGTCGACACCGCCGCCCGCAACCTCCAGGGACCGGATGAGCCCCGGACCCTCACCCAGTTGCGAGCTGACGTGTTTGCTGACGTCCTCACCAGCTCCGGGCCGAGCGCCGATCAAGCCGGTGGAGCCAGCTATCAGGGTGTCCAGGCGAAGGTGTTCGTCACTGTTCCAGTGATGACCCTCCTTGGCGGGGATGTACCGGGAGAACTTGAAGGTTATGGGCCCATCAACCCCGACCTGGCCCGCAAACTCGCGGGGCATGCGCCGTCGTTCACACGCATCCTCACCCACCCCTTTACCGGGGCACGCCTCGGGGCCGATGCCACCACCTATCGGGTGCCGAAGGACCTGCGAGACAGCATCAGAGTGCGGGACCGGACGTGTCGTCATCCAGGCTGCAACCGGTTGGCAGTGTTTTGCGAACTCGACCATACAAAACCCTGGGCCAACGGTGGAAAGACCAGCTACGGCAACCTCGCTGCCTTGTGCAAACGTCACCACCGGCTCAAATCCGAAGGCTACTGGCATTATCGACAACCCGAGCCGGGGACCATCATCGCCATCTCACCGGCAGGCGAAACCTACATCACCCGGCCGGACCCACCACCAGCATCACCCCTGGACGATCCACCACCGTTTTAACCGCGCCGCCCGTACTGAAAAAATGCCGTCGAGGCGTTAGCTCTGGAGACTCGGAACGCCGTCGGCCCGCCACAGCCAGCTACTCGGCGGAGGTTCTGATCGGCGGAAGTACTGGCCGGCTAAAGGTGAGGTACCGACCGGCCGATCACGCGGAAGGGGCGGTGACCATCCTTTCGGATAGCCACCGCCCCTTCCGGTCAAGCCTGGAGTGAAAGTAGGGCTTATTTCACGTCTTCGTCAACCCAGTCGAACGTCCGGGTGACAGCCTTCTTCCAGAGCCGCAACTGGCGGTCGCGCTCCCCCGCATCCATGGATGGCGTCCAGCGCTTGTCCTCGGCCCAGTTGGTAGCCAACTCGTCGGTGTCCTTCCAGAAACCCACCGCCAGACCTGCCGCATAGGCTGCGCCCAACGCGGTGGTCTCAGTGACCTTCGGCCGGATGACCGGGATACCGAGGATGTCGGACTGGAACTGCATCAGCGCGTCGTTGGCGACCATACCGCCGTCGACCCGCAGATCCTCCATGTCCACTCCCGAATCGGCGTTCGCCGCGTCCAGCACCTCGCGGGTCTGGAACGCGGTGGCTTCGAGGGCGGCCCGCGCGATGTGCCCCTTGTTCACGAATCGGGTGAGACCCACAATGGCGCCGCGGGCTTCGCCGCGCCAGTACGGTGCAAACAGGCCGGAGAACGCTGGCACGATGTAGACCCCACCGTTGTCCTCGACCGTTCTGGCAAGCTCCTCCACCTCGGGAGCCGACTTGATGATGCCGAGGTTGTCCCGCAGCCACTGGATCAGCGACCCGGTCACAGCGATCGAGCCTTCCAGCGCGTAGACGGCCTTGGCGTCGCCAAGCTTGTAGCAGACGGTAGTCAACAGACCATTCTTTGAGTGAACAATCTCCTCACCGGTATTGACGATCATGAAGTTACCGGTGCCGTAGGTGTTCTTGGCGCCGCCCTTCTCGAACGCCGCCTGACCGAACGTTGCCGCCTGCTGGTCGCCCAGGATGCCGGCAACCGGCACCTCGCGCAGCAGCTGGGAGGTGTGGACGGTCCCATAGACCTCGGAGGAGGACTTGATCTCCGGCATCATGGACCGCGGCACACCAAAGGCCTCAAGGATTCCGTCGTCCCAGGACAGGGTCTCCAGATCCATGAACATGGTCCGCGAGGCGTTGGTGACATCGGTGATGTGCACGCCGCCGTCGGTGCCGCCGGTGAGGTTCCAGGTGACCCACGAGTCGGTGTTTCCGAAGATCAGATCGCCGGCCTCAGCCTTGGCCCGGGCGCCCTCGACGTTGTCCAGGATCCACTTGATCTTGGTGCCCGAGAAATAGGTGGCCAGCGGCAGCCCGACCTTCTGCTTGAACCGGTCCGGCCCCCCGTCAGCCGCCAGCTCGTCAACGATCGACTGGGTCCGGGTATCCTGCCAGACAATCGCGTTGTAGACCGGCTGTCCGGTCGTCTTGTCCCAGACCACAGCAGTTTCACGCTGATTGGTGATGCCGACGGCGGCAATATCGTGACGGGTCAGGTTGGCCTTCGACAAGGCGTTGCCGATGACCTCCCTGGTGTTGTTCCAGATCTCCAGGGGATCATGCTCGACCCAGCCGGCCTTGGGGAAAATCTGTTCGTGTTCCTTCTGGCCGGAGGACACAATGTCCCCGCTGTGATCAAAGACGATCGCCCGGCTGGAAGTAGTGCCCTGATCAATCGCAATTACATACTTCGACATGTAGTGCTCCTCTTTGAGTGTTCCGTCGGTGAATGATGCCGGCGCGGACGGTCGTAGGACCGCCCGGCCGGTTGAGTGCTAGCAAGTGATTGCGCTAGCGGGGCATTCCTACCCGGTAACCGCGGGGAAGGTGACCAGCATGGCCACCAGGCCGCCGAGAACGCCACCGATCAGTGGACCAACCACTGGAACCCAGGCGTAACCCCAGTCGCTGCCGCCCTTGCCCTTGATGGGAAGCAATGCGTGGACGATCCTGGGGCCGAGGTCACGGGCTGGGTTGATGGCGTAGCCGGTGGGCCCACCGAGTGACGCACCGATGCCGACAACCAGGAGCGCAACCGCCAGCGGGCCGAGGCCCGAGGGCGTGCCAGCAAACGAAATGACTACGAAAACCAGCACGAAAGTACCGATGACTTCGGTAATCACATTCCAGGCATTCGACCGGATCGCTGGTCCGGTGGAGAACACTCCCAGCTTGTTGGCGGGGTCGGGCTCAGCGTCGAAGTGCTGCTTGTATGCCAGCCAGCAGAGGAAGGCGCCAATCATGGCACCAATCAGCTGGGCCGCAAAGTACAGCAGGACGTTGATGAAGGTCTTGTCGATATCGGGGCCGAGCGCTTCTATATCTGAATTGACGAGCAGGCCGACCGTAACGGCGGGGTTAAGGTGCGCGCCGGATAGGGCCGCCACATAGACGCCAGCAAAGACGCCGAGACCCCAGCCGAAGTTCACCATCAAAAATCCGCCATTGTTGCCCTTGGTACCGGCCAGAGCGACGTTGGCAACGACACCTGTACCCAGCAGCAACAGCAGCATGGTGCCGAACATTTCGGCAACGAATGCTTCCAGAGACATCTTTGACTCCTTTAATTATTCATTTTTATCGAACCCAGCCCGCGGCTGTGGCTCTCTTGCTCCCCCCGGCAACAGCTGCCGTTGGTCCTGCATCCGCTCCGGGAGCGGCAATGGTTGCGCGCCAGATCCCGGCTACGCCACCAAATCTTCAACGTGAACGTTGTGCCAGTCCCGCAGCACCCGTTCAGCCAGCTCAATCTCAGCCTGCACCTTCTCACCGTTCCAGCCCAGCAGCGGCGCGAGCGTGTCCGCTAGCTCGTGCAACAGTTCGGTACTGACCAGTCCCCTGAAGGCGATCGAGGTCCGGCGGATCAACACGTCAGCCACATGGCCTACCTGTTCCTGTTCGACCATGTACGCCAACTCGCGGTGGCTGAGCTCGCTGGTGGAGGTAAAGGTTTGATCCTGGCCCGCCCGCAGGTACTCGATGACGTCGACGGCACGGGTCCCGTATCGAGTCAGCAGACCCTCGACCCGCTCGGCCGACAGCCCCGGTTCGATGTGGGCGCTCACCCAGGCCTTCTCCGCGGAGGGAGTTCTCGGGAACCCCTTCCCGCCGCCGATGGCGAGACCCGCCGTCGTCGTCGTCCGGCGCTTGCCGAGGATTTCCAGGACGTCGTTGGCCATGTGCTCTGACAGCGCGCGGAAAGTGGTCCACTTGCCGCCGACCAGGCTGAGCGTGGTCACCGTCCGGGCGCCGGAGCGATCCTGGCGCTTCTCAATCCGGTAGTCCCGGGAGACGAAGCCCGGCTGCGTGTCGTCGTGCCGTGGCAGTGGTCGGACACCGGAGAAGCTGTAGACCACATGGCCGTGCTCGACGACGATGGCCGGGAAGACGTGTCCGATCAGTTCAATGAAGTAATCCACCTCTTCGGGGGTGCACACGGCCGGGGTGTCGACATCGGTATCGATGTCGGTGGTGCCCACCAGAACGCGGTCGCCGATCGGGTAGACCAGCACAATCCGGCCGTCGGTGTGCTCGAAGAAGATTTCACGCCCTGCGCAGGCCGCCAGCAGTTCGGGGTGGTCGAGGACAATATGGGAGCCCTTGGTGCCGCCCATGAACTTGCTGCGTTCGCCCAGGGAATCGTTGGTCCCGTCCACCCAGGCGCCGGTCGCGTTCACGACGACGTCGGCGGCGAAGGCGAATTCCTCGCCAGTGAGCTCGTCGCGGAGCAGCACCGAATCGCCGTCACGGCCGATGGCGCTGACGTAGTTGGTGGCCCGCGCCTCGGCATTGGCGGCAAGGCCGTCGCGGAGCACATCGAGGGTCATCCGCTCGGGGTTGTGCACCGATGCATCGAAGTAGGTGGCCGTGTAGCGCACATCAGGCCGCAGGTCCGGCAGCTGGGCGAGCGACGCCTTGCGACCGGCGAAGCGGTGACGCGGTACGGCGCCGCCATCCCTGGAGAACCAGTCATACATGGTCAGGCCCGCCTTGATCAGGAAGGCACCCCGCTCGCGGGGCTGGCCGTGCTGACGGTGGGTCAGGAACCGCAGCGGAGCCGCGAGAATTCCGGAGAAGGTACTGAAAATGGGGATGGTGGTCTGAAGGGGCTTGACGTAGTGCGGCGCTGTCTTCAGGAGGGCGTTGCGCTCGACCACTGACTCGCGGACCAACCGAAACTCGCCGTTCTCGAGGTACCGGATACCGCCGTGGATCATGTGCGAGGAAGCACCGGAGGCGCCCTGGCAGTAGTCACCGCGTTCCACCAGTGTTACGTCGACACCCTGCAGCGCCAGGTCCCTGAAGGTTCCTACGCCGTTAATGCCGCCACCAATAATCAGCACCGACGCGCGCGGCGTTTCCTTCAACCGTTGCACCCCCGGCCGTTCAGCGGGCGTGCTTGTGGCACCATTCGCACTGGCGGACTCAGCCAAAACATTCTCCTCAACAGTTTGCAGGCTGCATTGGATCCGCAGCCGTCCCACCTATTCTTGAAATGCTGGGAATAATAGTCAATGGTGTTGCACATACGTGCAGAAGTGACGGAGGATTTGGCTATGAACGTTCGACCAAAGGCTGAAAGATCGGACCCCGCTGCACAATCTTCCGCTGAGGACTTCAAGCGGTCCCGGAGCGGTGACGCCCTGCGGGCCGCGCAGATGTACTACCTGCAGGACCTCACGATGAACGCCATCGCGCGGGAATTGCGGACCTCACGATCTACCGTGTCACGGCTCCTGTCGATGGCCCGGGACACCGGGCTGGTGCAGATCCAGGTCAACAATCCGTTGCAGCGGGCTCCGTCTCTGGAACAGCAGATCCGGCGACAGTTCGGGGTGGAAGCCCATGTGGTGCCGGTGACCGACATCGTGAGCGACTCCGATGTCCTCGACCGGGTAGCCATCCAGGCGGCCCGGACCATCGGTCCGCTGGTCGATTCGAACGCCATTATCGGCGTCGCCTGGGGTTCGACCCTCAGCGCTGTCAGCCATCATCTGACCCGCAAGGTCACCCACGACAGCACCATTGTGCAGTTGAACGGCGCCGGCAACACGCAGACCACCGGCATCACCTATGCCAGCGAAATCCTTCGCCGGTTCGGGCAGGCCTATGGCGCCCGGGTGGAGCAGTTCCCCGTGCCTGCCTTCTTCGACCACGCCGAAACCAAAACCGCAATGTGGGCCGAACGGAGCGTGATGAGAATCCTGGACCTCCAGAGACGCATGACGATGGCCATTTTCGGCGTCGGGTCCATCGACGCCAATATCCCCAGTCATGTCTACTCGGGCGGCTACCTCGACGACGACGACCTCCGGGCGTTGGACGAGCACCAGGTGGTTGGCGATGTCGCAACCATGTTTTTCCGCGCCGACGGCACCCACAGCGACCTGCTCCTTAACCAACGCAGCACCGGACCCGAACTGGATCTGCTCCGGCAGGTGCGCCGGCGGATCTGCGTCGTGTCGGGCGAGACAAAGATCAACGGGTTGCGCGGCGCGCTGGCGGCCGGGCTCGCCACCGACCTCATCCTCGATGAAGGGTCGGCGCGGCGGCTGGTTCACGGCGGGTCCCGCTGACCCAATCGCCCTTCGGTATTGTCAAGGTATGCACAAGGCACCGAAAATCGCGCTCAATAACGGGGTACAAATCGACCAGGTCGGGTACGGCGTCTACAAGGTGCCGCCCGAGACGACCCACGACCTCTGCGCCCAGGCCCTCGAAATTGGGTATCGCACCATCGATACCGCCGCCATGTACGGCAACGAGGCGGGGGTCGGCGGTGCCATCAACGACGCCGTCGGTGCTGGGTGGCTGGAGCGCAACGACGTCTTTGTCACCACCAAGCTGTGGAATGACGACCATGGCTACGACTCGACCCTCCGCGCCTTCGACGCCTCCCAGCAAGCGCTTGGTCTGGACTCCATTGACCTGTACCTGATTCATTGGCCCTGCCCGGCCCGGGATCAATACGTCGATACTTTTCGCGCCCTGGAGCAGCTGTACCACGATGGCCGGGTGCGGGCGGTGGGTGTCTCCAACTTCCAGCTTCCCCATCTGGAGCGTCTGCTCGGCGAAACGTCGGTGGTCCCGGCCGTCAACCAGATTGAACTGCACCCCTACCTCCAGCAGGAGGAACTGCGGCAGTTCCATGACGCCCACGGCATCCGCACCCAGGCGTGGAGCCCGCTGGGCCGCGGTGCGATCCTGGCTGACCCGGTGATCGGGGCGATTGCCGAGGAGCTGAACCGGACCCCGGCGCAGGTTGTCCTCCGCTGGCATGTGCAGTCCGGCCACCTGGTCATCCCCAAGGCCAGCAGCCCCGACCGGATCGCCAGCAACCTCGATGTCTTCGGCTTCGAGCTGAGCCCCGCACAGCTCGCGGCCATTGAGGGTCTTGAGCGGAACACCCGCTTTGGTTCGCACCCAGACCAGGTGAACTAGCATTGGTTCCCACCGCCATCACCGTGACGCGCCAGGCCACTGAGGCAACCCATTCCTACCTAGGCGCAACGCAGCGGTACTGGGATTTCTCCCCGGCGCCCGGCGCTCCCGCGAACGTGCCCACCCTCTTCATGGTGCACGGGTTCAGGGGCGATCACCACGGCCTGCTCCGCATCGTCGAAGCGCTGCCGTCTCACCGGATTGTGGTGCCCGACCTCCCCGGTTTCGGCCAGTCCGAGGCGCTCGACGGCGTGCACGACGTCGACGCCTACGCCGATTTCGTGGGCTTCAGCTTCACCGCATTGGCGTTGGGACCCGCCACGGTGCTGCTCGGCCATTCATTCGGATCCATCGTCGCGGCGCGGTGGGCGGCCGCCCATCCGTCGGCGATCGCGGCCCTGGTGCTGATCAATCCGATCTGCGAACCCGCGCTGGAAGGTGCCAACCGGCTCGCTTCCAAACTGGCGGCCGTGTACTACCGGGTGGGGGCGGCCTTGCCAGAGAAGCTGGGCCTCGCGGTGCTCGGTAACCCGGGGATTGTCCTCGGCATGAGTTCGATGATGGCGAAGACGAAGGACCGGGCGCTGCGCAGGTACATCCACGGACAACATCTGAGCTACTTCAGCACCTACGCCAGCCGCCGGGTGCTGCTGGAGGCGTTTCAGGCCTCCATTACCGGGACGGTCAGGGATGTGGCAACGCGACTGGCCATGCCGGTCCTCCTGATTGCCGCAGAAAAGGATGACCTGGGTTCGGTGGCCGGTCAACGTGACCTCGCTGGCCTGATCGCTGATGCCCGGCTTGAGATCATTCCCGAGGTGGGTCATCTGGTGCATTACGAGACCCCGGACGAAGCGGCTCGGCTGATCGAGAACTTCCTGGCGGGACGACCCGAATGAGGATCCTGTTCGACGCCCGGTTTACCCGGCTGGACCATCACGACGGCATCAGCCGCTACGGGGCCAGCCTGATTGCGGCGGTTGCGGAACGGGCAGACGTGGCGATGCTCATTTCCGACCCCCGGCAGCTCGGCCTCCTGCCCGACGTACCCCACGTGCTGATCACCTCTCCCCTGTCCCCCCGGGAGCTATTCGTGGCGAGCCAGATCAACGGGCTGCGCCCCGACGTCGTCGTCTGCCCCATGCAGACCATGGGCAGCTGGGGCCGGAAGTACCCGCTCGTGCTCACCCTGCATGATCTGATCTACTACCAGAATCCCCAACCGCCCGGTTCCCTGCCCTTGCCGGTCCGGACCCTCTGGCGGCTGTACCACCTCGCCTACTGGCCGCAGCGGGTGTTGCTGAACCGGGCCGACGTCGTCGCCACCATCTCCGAGACCACCCGGGGGCAAATGAGTGAGCACCGGCTGACCCGCCGTCCGGTCCGGATCGTCGGCAACGCACCCCAGCCGGACACCGTGGTGCGCCCCGAGGGAGTTGAACCCGGGCGGGACCTGCTCTACATGGGCTCCTTCATGCCGTACAAGAATGTCGAAACGATCCTGGCCGGAATGCGAGGACTCGATGGGTACACGCTGCATCTGCTGAGCCGTATCACCGATGCCCGGCGGAGGGAACTGGAACTGCTGATTCCGCCCGGCCAACAGGTGATCTTCCACAATGGGGTCAGTGACGATCGGTACCAGGAGCTGCTGCGTTCGGGGGCGGCGCTCGTGACGCTGTCCCGAACCGAGGGATACGGGCTGCCGGTCATTGAGGCAATGGCCGCCGGCACCCCGGTGATCGCCGCGGACACCGCGATCTTCAGGGAGGTGGGCGGGGCTGCGGCCCTCTATGTTGACCCCGATGATCCGACACAGTTCACGGCGGCAGTCAAGACCCTGGCCGAACCTGACCAGTGGCATGCCGCCTCCCGGGCCGGCAGGATGCAGGCCGGAACGTATTCCTGGGATCGGTCGGCCGAGCAGTTGCTTGAGGCTGCCGCTATTGCAACGGTCGAGCATGCCGGCAAGCCGCCCTGGCGCCGGTAGCCAGCACGCAGGTGGGCGCCGTCGAGTGGGCGCCGGTAGATAGCCACCGGCAGGTGGGCACACGGATGAGCACACGGATGAGCGCCGGCAGATGGGGGTCTTCCGGTGCGCTAGATCAAATCGGCAGCGTCGCAGCGGACATGGACCGGCTCTGACGTTCCCCTGGCTGACAGGGCTGCCTTGCGGGCTTTCAGCCAGGCGGTCGCTGCGGGTGCGCTGCGGTAGCTGAAAAACAGCAGGAGCCGGTGCTGGTCCGCGCTGGAGGTCTGGGTGTCGGATTTGTCGGCTCGTGGGCCTGGTCCCGAAGGACGCCCTCCCGCGGTGCGACCGGGCTGCCCGCCGACAGGCATCGGGCCAACGGTGCGAAGGAAGAGCCGGGAATCGAGGTCTGCGGTGAAGACTGCCAGCGCTTCCCGCGATCCCGTCAGCGCCGCGAACCGGACGGCCGGCGGCAGTCCGAGTTCGCTGCGGGTGGCAAGTTCACGGCCAGCAGCGCCCTGCGGGTCCCAGCGCACCAGATGACCCACCGCCGTCGAATCGTCGGCGGTGATGACCACCAGTCCGCCGTCGGCGGCGGGNNGGGCGGGCCAGCAGCGAAGCGGTGAACCAGCGCCGCAGGGTGTCCTCCCCAGCGCGGAGCGACTCGCGGGAGAGCATCGCCGAACCGTCAAGCAGAATCACCGCCGCGTAACCGGTGGGGGCCAGTGGCTCTGCGCCGGGGGTGGCGACCACCACCGAGGGCCGGTCGGGCACGGTGTCCAGAATGTGCTCGCCGGCGGACGAGTAGACCGTCGCCCCGGGGAAGGCCCGCCCCAGTTCCTCTGCGGTACGGGTTGCCCCGGCAACCGTGGCGCGCAACCGCTGGCCCCCGCAGTTGGCACAGCTCCACCGCAGGTCCGGCCTGCCACACCAGCGGCATCCCGGTGCGCCGCCGCGCCCGGTCTGGGCGAGCGGACCGGTGCACGCGGTGCACCGGGCAGGCTCGCGGCACTCCTCACAGGCCAGCGCCGGCGAAAATCCAGTGCGTGCCACCTGCAGCAGCACCGGGCCGTGCGCCAGCCCCTCGGAGGCAGCCTTCCACGCGGCATGCGGGATGCGGGCCCTGGCAGCGAGCGGATCGCGGGCCAGTTGAAACTCGTCCCCCGTATGGATGACCCGCGGGGTGCTTCGACGAACCTCGGAACGGTCGGCGACAATTGCCTGCGCCCAGCCGGTGGATACCAACCGGTGCGCCTCGGTGCTTTGGGCTCCGGAGGCGAGCAGCGCAGCGCAACCCTCCTGCTCGGCGCGAAGCAGTAGGACCTCCCGGACATGTTGGTAGGGAGCGCGCTGCTCCTGATGCAGGTCGTCGCCGTCGTCCCACAGGCACACCAGTCCCAGGTCCTGGACCGGCGCGTAGGCGGCAGACCGGGTGCCGACGGCCACCCGCACCTGCCCGCTCAGCAGCCTGAGAAAGTTACGGTACCGGGGCGTTGGCCCGTCCTCGGCGGTTAGCCGGGCAATGTTCCCGGCGCCCAGGCGCTGGTCCAATGCCGCTTCGACCCGTGCCAGGTCCCGCTGGTCAGGGACGACGACGACGGCCCCGCGTCCTGTGTGCCACACAGCAGCTACCGCCTCGGCGATTTCCGCTGGCCAGTCGCTTGCCCCGTAGCCGCCCAGGCTGGTCAGCACGGCACGGGGACTGTGCCCGGCAGCGAGGTGCCGCAAAAAGGTGGCACCGTTGGCGTAGCGGGTGAGGAGCGCAGCCCCGGCGCCCGCACCTGTTTCGGGTTGACCTGCTGCGGGCTCGGAAGTGCCCACAACCCCGGCAGCAGCCTCCTCACCTGTCACCGCGAAGGCAGCGTCAACGCGCGCCATCCGGGGCGGGATGGCGACCTTCAGAACTTCGCTGACGGTTCCCGCGTACCGGGCGGCGACTGCCCTGCTGAGGGCCAGTACTTCGGGCGTGAGAACCGGCTGCTCGGAGATCACTTTCGCCAGCGGCAGCAACCGCTTGGCGCTTTCGGTGGTGGCAGTGCGTGCGACGATAAACCCGGTGAATTCCCGCCCGCTGAAGCGCACCTTGACCCGCACCCCGGGCTGGGCTGCGTCGGCGAGCTCCGCGGGAACGGCGTAGTCGAAGACCCGGTCGAGGTGGGTCAGGGGCGAATCAAGGATGACCTGGGCGACCGGCAGGGTTCCTGCGGGGACGGTGGCACCGACTGCGCGTGGGGCTGTCGGGAAGCCCTGGAGAAGCGACAGCTGGACAGCCCCGCCGGCCCCGCCGCTGGGGGACGCAGCGGGCACGGTCCGGTGCGGGGGCTGAGAAGTGACGCCGCCGTCGGAGCCGTCCCCGTGTCCGCTCCCGGCCGGATCCGTCCTAGGCGTTGAAATAGCTCCGCAGCTTGTCCACCCGGTCGGTGAGTTCCCAGTTGAAGCCGACGTCTTCGCGGCCGAAATGGCCGTGAGCAGCGGTCTTCTGGTAGATCGGGCGCAGCAGGTCAAGGGCGTTGATAATGCCCAGCGGGCGAAGGTCGAACACCTCGCGGATGGCCTTGCCAATAGCGGCCGGGTCGACCGTTTCAGTGCCGAAGGTTTCAACGTAGATTCCCACTGGCTGGGCCATCCCGATCGCGTAGGCGATCTGAATTTCGGCGCGACGGGCCAGGCCTGCCGCCACCACGTTCTTCGCTACCCAGCGCATCGCGTAGGCCGCCGAACGGTCGACCTTTGAGGGGTCCTTGCCGCTGAACGCGCCGCCACCGTGCCTGGCCATGCCGCCATAGGTGTCAACGATGATTTTGCGCCCGGTCAGTCCGGCGTCGCCCACCGGGCCGCCGATCACGAAATCACCACCCGGGTTGAGGATGTGCCGCACGTTGCTGATATCCAGATCGGACGCCGCCAGCACCGGATCGATCACGTAGGTGGCGAGGTCGGCCCGCAGCTGGTCCAGGTTCATGCCCTGGGCATGCTGGGAAGAAACGACCACCGAGTCGACCGATACCGGGATGTCGCCGTCGTAGCCGATGGTGACCTGGGTCTTGCCGTCGGGACGAAGGTAATCGAGGGTGCCATCCTTCCGGACGGTCGTCAGACGCTCGGACAGCCGGTGCGCCAACCAGATGGGCGTCGGCATGAGCACTGCCGTCTCGTCGCTGGCGTAGCCGAACATGATGCCCTGGTCGCCGGCGCCCTGCGCGTCGTACGGGTCGTGCCCGGTACCCTGGCGGGTCTCCAGGGAGTTGAACACGCCGTTCGCGATATCTGGTGACTGCTGCCCGATGGACACCGACACGCCGCACCGTGCCCCGTCGAAGCCGTTGGCCGAGGAGTCGTACCCGATACCGAGGAGGGTCTGCCGGACCAGCTCCGGGATTTCCACGTAGGCCTCGGTGGTGACTTCGCCGGCCACATGCACCAGTCCGGTAGTGACGAGGGTTTCCACGGCGACCCGGGATTTGGGATCCTTCTCGAGCATGGCATCGAGGATGGCGTCACTGATCTGGTCACAGATCTTGTCCGGATGGCCCTCGGTGACTGATTCCGAGGTAAACAGGCGCAGGTCGCTGCGAACGGGATTG
Source organism: Arthrobacter sp. TB 23 (assembly GCF_000294595.1). Taxonomy (NCBI): domain Bacteria; kingdom Bacillati; phylum Actinomycetota; class Actinomycetes; order Micrococcales; family Micrococcaceae; genus Arthrobacter; species Arthrobacter sp. TB 23. The sequence goes on from NZ_ALPM01000063.1 coordinate 143,138, forward strand.
GCTGAATTCACTTGATCACTCTACTTGGTTCGACCGACAGGACGGCGGTTGGGTGACGGACTGTGTGCTGTGCCGGGTGGCGTGCGGGCGGCTAGCCCCGGCCCGCAAGGGCTGCTGCTAACCGGGCCACCACGGCAGTGGCTACCTCGGCTTTGGTTCCGATGACCTCAACAGGTTCGGTGCCACCAGCAGCAAGGATGGTTGCTGCTGTGTCATCCAGTCCGAACACCCTGCCGTCGCCCACCTGGTTGAGCACCAGATAGTCGCAGCCTTTGCGTGCGAGTTTCTCCCGAGCGTGGCTCAGGGGATCAGCGGTCGGGTCCCCGGTCTCGGCGGCGAACCCGACGATCACGGGTCCGGCGCCCGCCGCGGTTCGCTGCTCTACGGCTTCCCTGAGGATGTCGGGGTTGCGGATCAGGGTGATGACGGGGTCGACGCCGTCGGCACGTTTCTTGATTTTGGTGAGAATCTGTTCGGCGGGGCGGAAATCCGCCACGGCTGCTGCCATGATCAGCGCATCGGCCTGCTTGGCGGCGCGCAGGGTCGCGGTCCGCAGCTCCTCGGCGGTTTCGACCTGGACCAGTTCGACGCCGTCTGGCGCCGGGACTTCGACGTGGGCGAGGATCAATTCAACAGTTGCCCCCGCGGCGAGAGCCGCCGCGGCCAGCGCCATCCCCTGCTTGCCTGAGGAACGGTTACCGAGGTAGCGCACCGGGTCGATGGGTTCGCGGGTGCCTCCGGCGGTAATGACCACACGGCGACCGGTGAGGGAACCGGGTGCGGATAGGGTTCCGGTCCCGGTTTCGGCGCCTGACCCGGTGTGCTGGGCGTCAGTTCGACCGTGGGCAGCGTCATAGGCGGCCATTGCTGCCGCGAAAATTTCGGCGGGCTCGGGGAGTCTGCCAGCACCCGAGTCGGTGCCGGTCAATCGTCCGGAGGCCGGGTCGAGGATGAGCGTACCCCGGCTCCGCAGGGTGGCCACGTTGGCGACGGTAGCGGGGTGCTGCCACATCTCGGTGTGCATGGCGGGTGCCATCAGGACGGGGCAGCTGGCCATCAGCAGAGTCCCGGTGAGAAGGTCGGGGGCCATCCCCGCTGCCGACTTCGCGAGCAGGTCGGCCGTGGCCGGGGCGATGACCACGAGGTCAGCGAGTTGCCCCAACCGGACGTGGTTGACCTTGTCGACGTCGTCGAACACGCTGTTGCTGACTGGATTGCCCGACAGGGCCTCCCACGTGGCGGTCCCCACGAACCGGGTGGCAGCATCGGTGGGGATCACCGTCACGTTGTGCCCCGCCTCAGTAAAAAGCCGGAGGAGGGAAGCCACCTTATAGGCGGCAATCCCTCCCCCGACTCCCAGAATTATGCGCACGTGGTTGGCAGCTGGATAAAGCTACTGCTCGGTGGATTCGACCGGCGTGGCGACGAGCATGCCCTCGTTGATTTCGCGCAGGGCGATTGAGAGTGGCTTCTCGTTCAGACGGGTGTCGACCAGTGGGCCGACGTACTCGAACAGGCCCTCGTGGAGCTGGGAGTAGTACGCGTTGATCTGGCGGGCGCGCTTGGCTCCGTAGATCACCAGGGCATACTTCGAGTCCGATGCCTCCAACAGGGAGTCAATCGGCGGGTTGATGATGCCTTCAGGCTGTGTTGACACAAATACTCCGTAAATGTTTCAGATTGTTGGTGGAACATCGGCTCGCGGACCGCGCGTTAGCGCTCCTGCGGGCTTAGTCCCATCAGTGATACAAGCTCGTCCGCTGCACGCTGAACACTGTCATTGACCACCGTGTGATCGAATTCAGGTTCCGCAGCAAGTTCTAGTTTAGCGGTTTCCAGCCGTTGCTGCTGCTCCTGCTCCGTTTCGGTGCCGCGGCCGACCAGCCGACGCACCATTTCGTCCCAGCTGGGCGGGGTCAGAAACACGAAATTCGCTTCCGGCATCGACTCCTTGACCTGCCGCGCGCCCTGCAGATCGATCTCCAGGAGCACCGATTTGCCGTCAGCCATTGCCGCGTCAACGGTGCGTCGCAGGGTGCCGTACCGGTTCCGCCCATGGACCAGGGCCCATTCGAGCATTTGGCCCGACCCGACCAGGTCATCGAATTCCTCGTTGCTGACGAAGAAGTAGTGGACGCCGTCGAGCTCGCCGGGACGGGCTGGCCGGGTGGTGGCGGAGACCGACAGCCAGACCTGGGGGTAGTTATCGCGAATGTAGGTCGAGACGGTTCCCTTGCCGACGGCCGTCGGCCCGGCGAGTACTGTCAGCCGAGGCTGCGACACGTGGTTCCTCACTCACAGGCGTCCTTGGCTCGCCCCGGTCAGGGCGTTGGATCCTGCTTTGCTAGATGTTCGATCAATGCTTGTCGCTGGTGGACACCCAGCCCGCGCACGCGGCGCGTGGCGGCGATGCCGACGTCGTTCATGATGCCTGCTGCCCGCACCTCACCGACCCCGGGGAGAGCCTTCAGGAGGTCAAGGACTTTCAACCGGCTGACGGCTTCATCCTCGGACATCCCGTTGACCACTTCGCTGACAGTGGTCTCACCGGTCTTCAGTTTCACTTTCAGTTCAGCCCTGACCGCACGGGCGGCAGTGGCTTTCTCGCGCGCTTGCGTCCGTTCGGAGTCCGATAGCGGCTTCAAGCTCACAAGTGCTCCCCTGCAGTAGGCACCGTCCCGCGCTGATCGCTCGGGTAGATGCAAATTCTTGTGGAATGGGCTTGCACTGAACCTATCCGTAGTTGCGGCCCAAAATCAATTGCCGAGCTCAGCCAGCGCCAGTTCCGCTGCCGCCCGCAACTTGCCGTGCTCGGGACCCGCAGCGAGGATGCTGCGGCTGGCACTTCCGAGGACCAGGGCTGAGGCCCCGCCAAACGTGTCAGCGATTTCGGCTCGCCCCGCGCCCTGGGCGCCGATCCCGGGTGCCAGAATCGGACCGTTCAGCTTTCCCAGTTCCAGGCCCAGCGTGCGCACTGCTGCGCCCGCCGTGGCACCCACCACCAGGCCCACCGATCCAAGACCGACGGCGTCGCGGTTCTCCCACGCAGCAGCGTCGGCAATGATCCGGGCCACTGCACGGCCGATACTGGCCCCACCCTGGTTCCCGGCGGCTGCCGGGTCCCGGACCTGGGCGTGCTGGATGTCAGCTCCCTCCGGATTGGAGGTCAGCGCGAGCACGAAGACGCCTCGACCGGTTTCTGCGGCAAGGTTGAGGGCGGGGCGCAGCGATTCAAACCCCAGGTACGGGTTCAGCGTCACCGCATCGGCGGCCAGGGCTGACCCGTCCCGGAGCCACGCGTCGGCGTAGGCGGCCATGGTCGAGCCGATGTCCCCGCGCTTCGCATCGGCTATCGTCAGCACCTCCCGGTCCGCGGCGGCAGCCAGCAGGCGTTCCAGGGCGGCCAGCCCAGCCGACCCGTGCCGCTCAAACAATGCCACCTGCGGTTTCAGGATGCAGGCGGTCTCCCCCACCGCGTCCAGCACGGTCAGGGCGAAGCGTTCGCATCCGGCGGCGTCGTCGTTCAGCCCCCAGTCGCGCAGCAGCGCCGGGTGCGGGTCAATGCCCACACACAGGTTGCCCCTGCTGCGCATCCGCTCCGCAAGCCGGACCCCGAAAGTTCCGTTACCGTGCGGCATCGCGGGCTTCGGTGGCAACCCGAAGGTTAGCGGCGTGTTCCTGGAGGCTGGTGACCGACCACTCGTAGCACCGCATGGCCTCGATGGCCTGCACCGCAGCACCGAATTCGGGCACCGTAGTGATCACCGGAAGACCGTACGACGTCGCCGCGGCCCGGATCTCGTACCCGTCGCCGCGGGCCTGCCCGCCGGTGGGCGTGTTGATGATCATGTCAATGGTGCCATCGGTGATCAGGTCGACCACCGTTCCCTCACCGTGTTCCCCGGTGCCCTCGGCAATCTTGCGCACCGTGGTGGACTGGATACCGTTGCGGCGCAGCACATCGGCGGTGCCGCCGGTGGACAGGATTTCAAAGCCGAGATCCACGAGACGTTTGACCGGCATGATGATTGACCGTTTGTCCCGGTTGGCAACCGAAACGAACACCCGGCCCTCGGTCGGCAGTGCTGCGTTGGCAGCCGACTGGCTCTTGGCAAAGGCGGTATCGAAGTATTTGTCGATACCCATGACTTCACCGGTGGACCGCATCTCCGGGCCGAGCAGTGAATCCACTACCGTGCCGTCGGTGGTGCGGAACCTGCTGAACGGCAGCACTGCTTCCTTCACCGAGACCGGAGCGTCCAGGGGGAGGTCCCCGCCGTCGCCGGTCGCCGGAAGCAGACCATGCTCGGTCCGGAGGGCCGCGATGGAGACTCCCGTGCCGATCAGCGCCGCGGCTTTGGCGAGCTGCACACCGGTGGCCTTGGAGACGAACGGCACGGTGCGCGAGGCACGCGGGTTCGCTTCCAGGACGTAGAGCACATCGGAGGCCAACGCGAACTGGATGTTGATCAGACCCCGGACCCCGACGCCTTCAGCGATGGCGAGGGTGGCTTCACGGACGCGCTGCAGGATATCGGCTCCGAGGGTGATCGGTGGCAGGACGCAGGCCGAGTCGCCGGAGTGGATTCCCGCCTCTTCGATATGCTCCATGATGCCGCCGAGGTACAGGTCGGTGCCGTCGTACAGGGCGTCGACGTCGATCTCGATGGCGTCTTCCAGGAACCTGTCGATCAGGACCGGATGCGCCTCGGTGATCTCGGTGGCGTTGGCGATATAACGGGACAGGTTGGCCTCGTCGTAGACGATTTCCATGCCACGGCCGCCCAGCACATAGGACGGCCGGACCAGCACCGGGTACCCGATCTCGTCGGCGATCTTCTTGGAGTCCTCGAACGAAACTGCGGTGCCGTTCTTGGGCGAAATCAGCCCTGCCGCGTCGAGGACCCGGCTGAACGCGCCGCGGTGCTCGGCCAGGTCAATGGCTTCGGGGGACGTGCCCAGGATCGGGATGCCGGCGTCGGCCAGTTCCTGCGCGAGTTTCAGCGGAGTCTGCCCGCCAAGCTGCACGAACACGCCCATCACGCCGCCGGTGCGTTCCTCGGCCGCGATGACTTCGAGGACATCCTCGAGGGTCAGCGGCTCGAAGTACAGCCGGGTGGAGATGTCGTAGTCGGTGGACACGGTCTCCGGGTTGCAGTTGACCATCACCGTTTCGTAGCCGGCTTTGCGCAACGCCATCGACGCGTGGACGCAGGAGTAGTCGAACTCGATGCCCTGGCCGATCCGGTTGGGCCCGGATCCCAAAATGATGATGGACGGCTGGGCGTGGGGGCCCACCTCGTCCTCCTCGTCGTAGGACGAGTAGTGGTAGGGAGTGTAGGCAGCGAATTCGGCGGCACAAGTGTCGACGGTCTTGTAGACCGGCCGCACCCCGAGCGCATGGCGTACCCCGCGCACCACTGCTTCGGGGGTGTGGGTCAGCGCCCCGATTTGTTCATCGGAGAAGCCGTGGCGTTTGGCGAGGCGCAGCATTTCCTCGGTCAGCGCGGGTGCCTCCCGGATAGTTTCCGCCACCTCGTTGAGCAGGACCAGCTGGTCCAGGTACCACGGGTCGATTCCTGTGGCCTGGTACAGCTCGTCAACGGTGCCACCACCGAGGAGCGCCTGCTGCACCTGGGAGAGCCGCTCGGTGGTGGGGCGCCTGGCGGCACTGATGAGGGCCGGCACGTCGATGTCGGCTGAGATGTCAAAGGACAGCTGGGAGCCCTTCTGCTCCAGGGAGCGCAGGGCTTTCTGGAGCGCTTCGGTGAAGTTCCGGCCGATCGCCATGGCCTCACCCACCGACTTCATGGTGGTGGTCAGGGTGGGATCGGCCGCTGGGAACTTTTCAAACGCGAACCGGGGCACCTTGACCACCACGTAGTCGAGGGTCGGTTCAAAGGAAGCCGGCGTCTTCTTGGTGATGTCGTTCGGGATCTCGTCCAGGGTGTAGCCGAGGGAGAGCTTCGTGGCGATCTTCGCGATCGCGAAGCCGGTGGCCTTGGAAGCCAGGGCCGAGGACCGGGACACCCGCGGGTTCATTTCAATGACGACGATCCGGCCGGTATCCGGTTCGATGGCGAACTGGATGTTGCAGCCGCCGGTGTCGACGCCGACCTCTCGGATGATAGCGATCGAGATGTCACGCAGCCGCTGGTATTCGCGGTCCGTCAGGGTCATGGCCGGGGCCACGGTGATGGAATCCCCGGTGTGGACGCCGACCGGGTCGAAGTTCTCGATGGAACAGACCACCACCACGTTGTCGTTCTTGTCCCGCATCATCTCGAGCTCGTATTCCTTCCAGCCGAGGATGCTCTCCTCGAGGAGGACCTCGGTGGTGGGGCTGTACTGCAGTCCCTGGCCAACAATGCGGCGCAGGTCCTTCTCGTTGTAGGCAAGACCCGAGCCGAGACCGCCCATGGTGAAGGAGGGGCGCACCACCATCGGGTAGCCCAGGTCATCGGCTGCCTCGAGCGCACCGTCGATGGAATGGATGATCATCGACCTGGCGGATTCGGCGCCGCAGCGGGCGACGACGCCCTTGAATTTCTCGCGGTTCTCCCCCAGTTCGATTGCTGCGATGTTGGCGCCGATCAGTTCAACACCGTACTTGTCCAGTACGCCGTTCTTGTCGAGTGCGATCGCAGCGTTGAGGGCGGTCTGGCCGCCGAGGGTGGGCAGGAGGGCGTCGGGGCGCTCCTTCTCGATGATCTTGGCGACCACCTCGGGGGTGATGGGTTCCACATAGGTGGCGTCGGCGAACTCCGGGTCGGTCATGATCGTGGCCGGGTTGGAATTGACCAGGATGACCCGCAGGCCCTCCTCCTTCAATACCCGCAGGGCCTGCGTTCCCGAATAGTCGAACTCGGCGGCCTGCCCGATGACGATGGGTCCTGAGCCGATAACCAGGACGCTTTTGAGGTCAGTTCTGCGTGGCATCTAGTTTGCTTCCTTATCGTTTGCGGCGCTGTCGTTCGTGTCGCTGTCGTTCGCGTCGCTGCTCGGCTGGTCGGAGGACCGCGTGTCACCCATCAGCTGGATGAACCGGTCAAAGAGGTACGCCGAATCGTGGGGTCCCGCTGCTGCCTCCGGGTGGTACTGGACGGAGAAGGCCGGCAGGTCGAGGCAGGCGAGGCCCTCGACGACGTCGTCGTTGAGGCTGACGTGGCTGACTTCGACCCTGCCGAAGCGCCCCTCGGGCGCCTGGGTCGGACCATCGAGGGGAGCATCGACGGCGAAGCCGTGGTTCTGGGAGGTGATCTCCACCTTTCCGGTGCGCCGGTCCAGCACCGGCTGGTTGATGCCGCGGTGGCCGTACCGGAGTTTGTAGGTGCCAAACCCCAGGGCGCGCCCCAGGATCTGGTTGCCGAAGCAGATCCCGAAGAAGGGGATCCGCGCGTCGAGCACTTCCCGCAGCAGGGCGACCTGGGGGTCGGCGGTCGCAGGGTCGCCGGGCCCGTTGGACATGAACACGCCATCCGGTGACTCCCGGGCGACGTCGTCGAAGGTTGAGCTGGCGGGCAGCACGACCGTGCGCACGCCGCGCTGGGCGAAGTGCTTGGGGGTCATGGACTTGATGCCCAAATCCAGCGCGGCGACGGTGAACAGGGGCTCACCCTCCCAGCCGTTGTCGGACGGTTCGACCACATACCGGCTGGTGGCGCTGACTTCCTCGGCCAGCCGGGCACCCTGCATTGACTCCTGGCCGGCGACGAGCGCCAGCAATTCGGCATCGGATCCAGCCGCAGCCGGCCCGGAGAAGATTCCCGCCTTCATTGCGCCGCGTTCGCGCAGATGGCGGGTGACCGCCCGGGTGTCGACTCCCTGGATGCCGACGATGCCCTGGTCGCGGAGCTGACCGTCGAGGCTCTGCTCAGACCGCCAGTTGGAGGGTTTCCGGGCGGCGTCGCGCACAATGTAGCCGGCCACCCAGATCCGGCGGGACTCGGCGTCGGCGGCGTTGACCCCGGTATTGCCGATGTGGGGCGCCGTCTGGACCACCAGTTGGCGGGCATAGGACGGGTCGGTGATGGTCTCCTGGTATCCGGTCATGCCGGTGGCGAAGACCGCCTCGCCGAGGGCGGTGCCCTCGGCCCCGTAACTGCGGCCGCGGAAGATCCGGCCGTCCTCGAGCATCAGAACGGCAGCGCTTTCGGTTGCTGGCTGGCTGGAATCTGTCACTGTGTGTCCTTCGTGGGGTTGTGAACCTGAGCCTGTGAGGTGCTGGGTGCTGCGGGGGCGAGGGCTGCAGCGGCGTCGAGGAGGCCGGTGCGGGCGGCTGCCTCGCGGGTCCGGAATCCGGTGTCAACGGCTGTCCCGTTCAGGGTCCAGGTGAACACCACCAGCCCGTCCTTCTCAACGAACTTGCCGGCCATCCCCCGCTCGAGGCGGACGCCGCGCAGGTCCGGACGACTGATGAAGAGGTCCCGGGCGCCGCTGCGGACAATCAGGATTCCTTCGTCGTGGACGCTCGCCGTGGCGTTGGATTTCACGCCCAGGCCATGGACGGCGATCCGGTCGAGCCAGTCCCCCGCCGTCGTCGTGACCACGTACTGGCCGTTGGCCAGGTAACGCGGTTCGCTGAGTGTTTCGGGGGCGGGGGACGGCGCCGGGATGTCGCGTTGCCGGGCCAGGCGGGCACGCCAGCCCAGGGCTCCGAGCGCGACGACGACGGCGATGGTGCCCAGTGAGATGGCGACGGGCATTAGCCAGTCCATGTGGATTCCTCAGCTGCAGTTGGGTGCGGTGTGTTCAGTCGGCCAGCCAGGACGGTTGGGTGGCCCCTGAAGAACGTGGCATGCACGGCTCCGGGTAGTTCGGTGCCGGCGAATGGGCTGTTACGGCCCATCGTGGCCATTTTATCCGGATCGACCACCCAGCGTGCCTCCGGATCGACGAGTGTGACGTTAGCTGCCTCACCCTCGGCCAGCGGCCGTCCCTGCTGCTCAAGGCCTCCGATCGTTGCCGGGGTGCTCGAGGTGACCCTGGCGAAGCCTTCCCAATCCATCAGGCCGGTGTTGATCATGGTGTGCTGCACCACCGAGAGCGCGGTTTCCAGCCCGGTCATGCCCATGGCGGCCTGCGCCCATTCACAGTCCTTGTGCTCGGAAGGATGCGGGGCGTGGTCGGTGCCGACGACGTCGATGGTCCCATCGGCCAGGGCCTCCCGCAGTGCTTGCACGTCCTCGCTGGTGCGGAGCGGCGGGTTCACCTTGTAGACCGGGTTGTAGCTACGAACCAGCTCGTCGGTGAGTAGCAGGTGGTGCGGGGTGACCTCGGCGGTCACCCTGATGCCGCGGGCCTTGGCCCAGCGGATAATTTCCACCGACCCGGCCGTCGACACGTGGCACACGTGGAGCCGTGACTGCACATGGTGGGCCAGCAGGACGTCCCTGGCAATGATGCTTTCCTCGGCGACGGCGGGCCAGCCGGTCAGTCCGAGGACCGCGGAGACGGCGCCCTCGTTCATCTGGGCCCCCTCGGTCAGCCGGGGTTCCTGCGCGTGCTGGGCGATGACGCCGTCGAACGCCTTCACATACTCCAGCGCCCGGCGCATCAGGACGGGGTCGCTGACGCACACGCCGTCGTCGGAGAAGACGCGGACTCGCGCGCGGGAGTCGGCCATGGCGCCGAGCTCAGCCAGCTGGGTGCCCCCGAGTCCTACGGTGACGGCACCGACAGGTCGGACTTCCACCCAGCCGGCGCGCCGGCCCAGGCTGTACACCTGCTCCACCACTCCGGCGGTGTCCGCGACGGGCGTGCTGTTGGCCATCGCGTGCACGGCCGTGAACCCGCCCCTGGCTGCCGCCCGGGTACCGGTCTCGACGGTTTCGGCGTCCTCCCGGCCCGGTTCGCGGAGGTGGGTGTGAAGGTCCACCAGGCCGGGGAGGGCGATCAGGCCGTCAGCGTCAATCACCTCGGCACCGGCGGCTGAAAGTCCCTGGCCGACGCCGGCGATGATCCCGTCGGCAATCAGGAGGTCTGCCCGTTCCCGGCCGAGCAGCGCTGCGCCGCGGATGAGATAGCGGGCCGGGGCTGGTGCGTTCATCGTGGGTTCTCCTGAGTGGGTTCGGTGGCCGGCGACTGGTGTTCGTCGCCGGAGAGCAGCAGATACAGGGCGGCCATTCTGACGGAGACCCCGTTGCGGACCTGGGCCAGGACTGTTGAGCGGGGAGAGTCGGCTGCCGCCGCCGATATTTCCAGGCCCCGGTTCATCGGACCCGGGTGCATGATGACCGTGTGGTCCAGGCCGTGGGTATCGAGGGCCGCCAGCCGGGCGTCGTCGAACCCCCACCGCCGGGAGTATTCGCGGGTCGAGGGAAAGAAGGCCGCGTTCATCCGTTCGGCCTGCAGCCGCAGCATCATCACCGCGTCGGGTCCGGCGGCCAGCGCCTCGTCCAGGTTGTAGGTGATCCGGCAGGGCCACCGTTCGGCACCGACCGGGACGAGGGTGGGCGGCGCGACCAGGGTGACCGAGGCGCCGAGGGTTTCCAGCAGCCACAGGTTTGAGCGGGCGACCCGGGAGTGCAGGACGTCGCCGACGATGGTGACGGCCATGCCCGACAGGTCGGATCCGACCGATGGTACGCCCGAGATTTTCGCCCAGTGGCGCCGGAGGGTGAACGCGTCGAGCAGCGCCTGGGTGGGATGTTCATGCATCCCGTCCCCGGCGTTGATCACTGCTGCGTCGATCCAGTCCGACGTCGCGAGCCGGGCGGGCGCACCGGAAGCCCAGTGCCGGATCACTACGGCGTCGGCGGACATCGCTTCGAGGGTCTGGGCCGTGTCCTTGAGCGATTCGCCCTTGGACACCGAGGAGCCCTTGACGGCGAACGTGATGACATCCGCCGAGAGTCGTTTGGCCGCGGCTTCGAAGGAAATCCGGGTGCGGGTGGAGTCCTCGAAGAAGAGGTTCACCACGGTGCGGCCGCGCAGCGCCGGAAGCTTCTTGATCTCCCGTTCACCGACCGCCGACATTTCCTCGGCCACGTCCAGGATGCGGATGGCGTCCTGCCTGGACAGGTCGCGGGTGGAGAGCAGGTGCCTCATGCGGGGCCCTCGATGACAACCTCGTTGATGGGCTCCCCGTCGACGGCATCGATTTCCGCGAGGTGGACCCTCACCTTCTCCGCCGAGGAGGTGGGGAGGTTCTTGCCCACATGGTCGGCGCGGATCGGCAATTCGCGGTGGCCCCGGTCCACCAGGACCGCCAACCGTACCGCCCGCGGCCGGCCGAGGTCCACGAGAGCGTCGAGGGCAGCCCGGATGGTCCGCCCGGAATACAGGACGTCGTCGACGAGGACCACTACCTTGTTGTCAATGCCCGACGGCGGCAGCTGGGTTGGCAGTGGCGGCCGGGTGGGGTGGTGGCGCAGATCATCCCGGAACATGGTCACATCGAGCTGGCCGACGATCGCGGTGGGGTCCAGTGGCGAACCGGTGGTCTGGTTTTCGGCGGCAGCGATTTTCCGGGCCAGGCGCTGGGCTAGCGGATAGCCACGACGGGGAATGCCCAGCAGCACCAGATCGGTGGTGCCCTTGTTGGCTTCCAGGATCTCGTGGGCGATGCGGGTTAGCGCTCGGTCAATATCGGCTTCGGCGAGAACGACACGCGAAAGAACACTCTCAGACTGAGGTGCGGGCATAGTCATTGGACGCTTCCTCCTTCCCCGCCTCACAGGACGGAATTTAAAGGTTGGTTGCGATGTCAAAACTATCACAGCGCGCCCCGGCTTCCCTGTGACACTTCCTCCTGTGACACATCCTTCTGTGACGGCTTAGCCCTGCGACGGCACACCCCTGCGACGTTCTACCCCGTGACGATCTACCCTGTGAGAATGACTATGTCGGCGCCACCGCCCTGGGAATCACAGCAACCTGTTCAGCCGGTCTGGGACCGGGCTGTGCGCCGGGGGCCCGGCGTCGTCAATGTGCTGCTGGTGATTATCGCGGCGCTGGTCCTCGTGGTGCTCGCCTGGTTCCTCAGCAGCAGCCTTGGTGGCGGGGCCCTGATTTCATGCGGGATCCTCGCCCTGATCCCGCTGTCCATCTGTATCGCCGGGCTGATGTGGATTGACCGTTGGGATCCTGAACCCCGCGGTGCCCTCTGGTTCGCGTTCCTGTGGGGTGCCGGAATCTCGGTGGTCGCAGCCCTGCTGCTGGGTAGCTATGTCACTGAGTTGCTGTCCCTGGCGTTGGCCTCCACCTCCTCCGACGTGATTGGGCCGGTGCTGCAGGCGCCACTTGTGGAGGAAATCGCCAAGGGGCTCGGCGTCCTGGTGCTGGTCTTCTCCCGGCGCAGCCATTTCGACGGACCGGTGGACGGCATTGTGTACGCGGGGATGGTCGGCGCAGGCTTCGCATTCACCGAGAACATTCTCTACTTCGGTGCCGCGGCACTGGATGGCGGCGGGCTGGGCGGGCTGGTCGCCGTGTTCGTGATCAGGGGCCTGTTCTCGCCGTTCGCGCACGTCATGTTCACCGCCGCCCTGGGCGTGGTGCTCGGGCTGGCGGTAGCCCGCAGCGGCACGCGCTTCATTTTCCCGGCCTTCATTGTGGGCCTGGTTCCGGCGATCGCCGGGCACATGCTGTGGAACGGCGGCCTGCTGGTACTCTTCACCGACTTTTTCGAGTTCTATTTCCTGATTCAGCTGCCCCTGTTTCTTGCTGCGCTGGCCAGCATCATGGCACTGCGACGGGCCGAGCGGCGGGTCACCGAAGACCGGCTCGGCGGTTACGCGGCAGCAGGCTGGTTCACTGCCCAGGAGGTCCACATGCTGGCCACCCGTGGCGGCCGGTCACAGGCGCTTGGCTGGGCCCGGCGTATCGGCCGGCAGCGCACCATGAAGGCATTCATCAGGTCCGCCACCCGGCTGGCCTTCACCCGGCAACGCATCATCGCCGGGCATGACCTGCAGCTCAACGTCGGCCGGGAACAGCTGCTGCTGGCCGACGTGACCCGGCTCCGCCGCGAGTTACTGACGACGGCGGCGGCCAACACCCGCGGCTGAATCTCCGAGCGTCTGCCCCTGGGCCTGCGAGGGAGCGCGGCGTCCGGGATGGCGCGGAATTGCTGTCTAGGCGAGCAGCGTCGGTTTCAGCTGCTGGAGACGCCCCAGCAGACCGTTGACAAACGCTGGAGATTCGTCGGTGGAGAGCATTTTCGCCAGTTCCACCGCCTCGCTGACGGCGACGCCGTCGGGCACGTCCGCGTTGTACAGCAACTCCCAGGCGCCCACCCTGAGGATCATGCGATCCACGGCTGGCATCCGGTCCAGGGTCCAGCCCTGTGAGTAGGTGCCAAGGAACTCGTCGATTTGCTCGCCCTGGGTCATGACGCCCTCGATGATGTCCACTGAGTAGGGGGCAACCACCGTGTCGGTCTTTTCCCGACGGGCCTTGAGCGCTTCGAGTGGTGAAACGGCGCGCTGCTCCGCTTCGAAAAGGATGTCCAGTGCCCGGCGTCGGGCTTTACTGCGGGCACTCACTCGTTGACGCGTCCCAGGTAATCGCCGGTGCGGGTGTCAACCTTGACCTTGGTCCCGGTTTCCAGGAACAGCGGAACCTGGATGTCGTAACCGGTTTCGACAGTGGCCGGCTTGGTGCCACCGGTGGAGCGGTCGCCCTGCAGCCCAGGCTCGGTGTAGGTCACTTCGAGAACGACCGACGGCGGAAGCTCAACGTAGAGGGCTGACCCTTCGTGCATGGCAATGGTGACCATGAGGCTCTCCAGCATGAAGTTCTCGGCCTGACCGACGGTCTTGCCCGGAACGGTGAGCTGATCGTAATCCGACGTGTCCATGAACACGAAGTCTTCGCCGTCCTTGTACAGGTACTGGTAGTCACGACGGTCCACTGTGGCTGTTTCGATCTTCAGACCGGCGTTGAAGGTCTTGTCGACTACCTTGCCCGACAGGATGTTCCGCAGCTTGGTGCGCACAAAGGCGCCGCCCTTGCCTGGCTTGACGTGCTGGAACTCGAGAACGTTCCACAGGTTGCCTTCGAGCTTCAGCACCGTGCCGTTTTTGATGTCGTTTGTGGTAGCCACAGGTCTCTTTCGGGTAAAACAGCGACGTCCGGGCAGTAAGCATCCGGAGGCCACATGCGATGAGGTGGGAAAAGTCCAGAGCCCATTCTACCCTGTGGTGCAGGAGGCGGCTGCGGCGGGTGTCGCGGGTGACCTGCCGGGTGCTCCTACGAAGCGATTTCCTGGTACGCGGCGAACAGCAGCGAAGTGTCGGGGACTTCCAGCATGCCGGGACGGGCGAGGCCATCGAGCACGACGAAGCGCAGCAGGTCACCCCTTGACTTTTTGTCCCGGCGCATGCCGTCCAGCAGGGCGGCCCAACGGTCCCGGCGATACGTCACCGGCAGCTCAAGGAGTTCGAGGATACTGCGGTGCCGGTCGGCTGTTTCGTCGCTGAGCCGCCCGACCATCCGGGAGAGTTCCGCGGCGAACACCAGCCCCACTGAAACGGCTGCACCATGCCGCCAGGAGTACCGCTCGGCCAGTTCGATGGAGTGGCCGAGGGTGTGGCCGTAGTTGAGGAACTCTCGTCGTCCGCTTTCCTTGAGATCGGCTGACACGATCTCGGACTTCACCGCGACCGCCCGTTCAATGAGTTCGCGGACCGTCGCTGAACCGCCGTCGGACACCGCTGCGGGGTCTGCCTCGATCAGGTCGAGGATGCGCGGATCGGCGATAAAGCCACATTTGACCACTTCAGCCATCCCGGTGAGCAGTTCGTTGCGGGGTAGCGTCGCGAGGGTGTCAAGATCGGCCAGGACAGCGGCGGGCGGGTGGAACGCGCCAACCAGGTTCTTGCCTTCGGCTGTGTTGATACCGGTCTTGCCGCCCACTGCGGCGTCAACCATTCCCAGCAGGCTGGTGGGCAGGTGGACCACCTTGACGCCCCGCAACCAGGTGGCCGCAACGAAGCCAGCGAGGTCAGTCACGGCGCCACCGCCCACCGCCACGACTGCGTCGGAGCGGGTGAAGTCGTTCTGGCCCAGGACCTGCCAGCAGAACGCGGCGACCTGGATGTGTTTGCCTTCCTCGGCGTCGGGGATTTCGGCCGTGACAGCGGTGAATCCCGCATCGGCCAGTTCGGCCCGCACCGTGTCGCCGGTGCTCCTGAGTGCCCGCGGGTGGATCACCAGGACGCGGCGAACCCGCTCCCCCAACACAGCCGGGAGCCGTTCCAGCAGCCCGTGCCCGATGACTACCTCGTAGTTCTCTGCCGCCTGGGTTCCGGTGACGTTGATAACGGTCGGCTCTTTGCTGACTGTCGGCTCGTTGGCCATGACTGTCCCTTCGTTGGTCTGATCAGCTACGACTGTGTCAGCTGAAACTGTTGGATGAGCTCGGCGACGAGCTGGTCAATGGAGCGGCCCCGCGTATCAAGGACGCAGTCGGCCAGGCCTTCGTAGACTGGCCGCCGCTCCCGATCCATCCGGGTCCAGGCCTCCACCGGATCGCCGGCAAGGAGCGGGCGGCTCCGGTCCCGGGTGATCCGGCGACGCACCGTGGCTATGTCAGCGTCCAGGAAGACCACCCGTGCCCCGGCGAGCAGCGCGCGGGTCCCCTCGTCGAGGACGGCTCCCCCACCGAGCGATACCACCTGGTGCGCCGGTGCCTCGGTGAGCACCTCGGCAACCACCTGGGCCTCGAGCGTCCGGAAAGCCGGTTCACCCTGCTTCTTGAAGATGGTGCTGATCCGCCCGTGCCGCGCAACGATGATCTGATCGGTATCGACGAACGGCCAGCCCAGCCGTGCGGCGAGGCCCGCGCCGACCGCTGACTTACCGGTAGCCATCAGTCCGATGAAGACCACCGGTCCGACGCCGGGTGAAGCCACTAGTTCCCAGCCGAGTTGAGCGAGGTGGGAATGGCCGCCAGATAGGCTGCCAGGTTGCGTGCTGTCTCCTGGACAGAGTCCCCACCGAACTTCTCGGTGACCGCTTCGGCGATGACCAGGGCCACCATGGCTTCGGCGACCACCCCGGCGGCGGGGACGGCGCAGACGTCGGACCGCTGGTGATGCGCCCGGGCGGCGTCACCGGTGCTGACATCAATGGTGCGCAGGGCTCGTGGCACGGTGGCGATGGGTTTCATGGCGGCACGGACCCGCAGTGTGTCGCCGATGCTCATCCCACCCTCAATCCCGCCGGCGCGGTTGCTGGTCCGCTCGATCATGCCGGAGTCACCGCGCACAATCTCGTCGTGGGCTTTTGACCCGCGTCGCGCGGCAGTGAGGAACCCGTCGCCCACCTCGACGCCCTTGATGGCCTGAATGCCCATCAGTGCTGCCGCGAGGCGGGAGTCCAGGCGCCGGTCCCAGTGAACGTAGCTCCCCAGCCCTGGTGGCAGCCCGTAGACCACCACCTCCACCACCCCGCCGAGCGTTTCACCCTCTTTGTGGGCGGCGTCCACCTCGGACACCATCGCGAGGGAGGTTTCGCGGTCAAAGCAGCGCAGCGGATCCTGATCCAGCGCGATCACATCGGACGGCCCGGGCAGGGGTGAACCTTCGGGGACTGCTACCGACGCGATGGCGACCGTGTGGCTGACCAGGGAGATGCCGAGCGCTGACAGGAAGCGGGCGGCTACTTCTCCCAGCGCAACCCGGGCGGCTGTCTCCCGCGCGCTGGCCCGTTCCAGCACGGGACGCGCCTCGTCGAAGCCGTACTTCTGCATTCCGGTGAAGTCCGCGTGTCCCGGACGGGGGCGGGTCAGTGGCGCGTTCCGGGCGAGTTCGGATAACTCGGAGGGGTCCACCGGGTCGGCTGACATGATCTGGTCCCACTTGGGCCATTCGGTGTTGCCCACCTGAATCGCCACGGGTCCGCCCTGGGTCAGCCCGTGCCGGACACCGCCGATGATGCTGACCTGATCCTGCTCGAACTTCATTCGGGCGCCACGCCCATAGCCGAGCCGCCTACGGGCCAGCGCAGCCTGAATGTCACTGCTCGTGATCTCCACGCCTGCAGGCATTCCTTCAATAATTCCCACCAGTGCCGGTCCGTGGGATTCTCCGGCAGTTAACCAACGCAACATGCCTCCAATCCTGCCACGGTGTCGCTGCTGTTTCAGCGCGAGGGCGCTCCGACTGCGTCACACATGACTTTTAGGACCGGCAGATCGTCGGTGAAAGCACCGCCGGAGAACAGCCTGACCTGCTCCACCGCCTGATAGATCAGCATCTCCAGTCCCGGCACGATGGCCCCGCCTCGGACCTGCCAGACGTCAGCGAGGGGACTTGGCCAGGGGTCGTAGGCAACGTCCAGGAGCACCGGCTGGACCCCCACCAATGCTTCCGGAGCGCAGGACACTTCCTGGGCGAGCGAATCAGCCCCGTGCGGAGGGAGGGTGGAGATGGCGACGTCGGCGTGTCGCAGACCCTCCACGGCGTCGTTCCACCCGCGGACAGCGACGTCGAGCCCGAGGGAGCGTCCGAGGACCTCCAGGGGTGCAGCACGCTCAGGGGATCGGACAAAGACGGTGACCCGGGTGGCACCCAGTTCCTGCAGGGCGGCCAGGGAGGCGGCAGCGGTCCCGCCGCCACCGAGGATCACCGCAGTCTCCGGCGGTACACGGACTCCGCCGTGCCTGAGCGCACCCACAATGCCTGCGACGTCCGTGTTGTGGCCGGTCAGGACGCGGTCTCCCCCCGCGCCGTCGACAGTCACAGTGTTGAGCACGCCCAACGCAGCTGCGTGCCCACTCACCTGGTCGACCAGGTCAACCATCGCTGCCTTGTGCGGCATGGTCACCGACAGTCCACGCCAGCCGTCAGCCGTCCGGACCTGGCTGACAAACGACTGGAGGTCTTCGGGCAACACCTCGATGGCCTCATAGCTGCAATCAAACCCCAGGAGCCGATAGGCGGCCCGGTGAAGCGCAGGCGATTTTGAGTGTCCGATCGGTGACCCAATCACTGCTGCCCGCAGTGGCTGCCGGGCGCGGGCTGTGCTGGCGGCGGCGTGCGCCGACCGATTCACCTAGCTGCACCGGCCGGGGTTGTCAGCGCACCAGGCCTGGTATTCCGCGACATAGACGGCGTGCTCGGCGAGTGTTTCCGAGAACTTTGTTTCGCCTGTGTCGAGGTTAACGGTGACCCAGTAGTAGAAGGGCACGTCCGCGGGATTCACCGCGGCATCGATTGCTTCGGCACCGGGTGACCCGATTGGCCCCACCGGCAGACCCGGGTTGGCGAAGGTGTTGTACGGGTTGGACTCGTCGGCGCGTTCCTCTTCGGTGAAGTCGAAGCTGCGCCGGTCCAGCCCATAGGTGACCGTCGCATCCGACTGGATTAGCCCGTTCGTCTCGGTGTTGTCTTCTCCGAGCCGATTCTCGATAGCCCCGGAGACCGCGGCGTAGTCGGCTTCGCCGGCCTCGGCCTCGATGATGCTGCCGATCGTCAGAATTCTGAACTGCTCCTCCGGATCGGTGACACCCGCGTCCTCGAGGAGGGCGAATGTCCCATCGACCATCGTCTGGATCATCTCGGTTGCGGTGGCGTCGACGTCGAACCGGTACTCTCCCGGAGCGAGATAGCCTTCAAGGCTCCGAGCGTCGTCGGGAAGCCCGAACTGGGTGGGATCGGCGGCCAATTCTTCAAACTCGTCCCGCGCGATGCCGGTCGACTCGGCGAGAATGTCAAGCGTTTCCCCCTGCCGGAGTCCCTGCGCGACAGCCGCGTAGAGGACCTTGTTCGCTTCGACGTCCAGCAGTGCCAGCGCCGCACCCTCGGAGGACATCTGGTAGCTGAGTTCGTACTCGCCGGGCTGCACTTCGCGTCCGTCTGCCACTTGTTGCAGCGCGGAAACGAATTCGGAGCCGTCAGCGACAATATCGACAGATTCCAGGCCGTTGCCGATGGCGAGTGGGCCCGCACCCTCGGGCACCGTGAAGACAACGCTGCCTTCGCCGGGTCCGGGATAGTCGGTGATGTCGTCCAGTCCAAGCAGATCGCGAAGCATCAGGGACACCGCAACGACTACCCCGATGAATCCGAGGATGACCACCAGCATGACGATGGTGCGACGACGGCGGCGACGCTGCCTGGCTTTCGACGGACGGCGGTTGCGCCGGTGGCCCGACCGGGGTTCGAAGAACTGTTCGACGGGTTCGACTGTTTCGTCGTGGGAACCCTCGTACCCGTCGTCGTGCTGGGCGTCGTCGGTGTGACGCTCCGGTTCGCTGTCGGCGGCCGGGAACTGGGGGTGGTGGTGGCTCACAGTTCCAGGTTCCTTTCGCGGCTGTTCTCCGTAATGTCCTGCTCCTTGTTAAGGGTCAGCGGGTC
Organism: Arthrobacter sp. TB 23; assembly: GCF_000294595.1. Classification (NCBI taxonomy): domain Bacteria; kingdom Bacillati; phylum Actinomycetota; class Actinomycetes; order Micrococcales; family Micrococcaceae; genus Arthrobacter; species Arthrobacter sp. TB 23. Next base: position 162,442 of record NZ_ALPM01000063.1, read on the forward strand.
CCCTTGTGGGCGGGCCCGCTGTCGCGCTGCAACCGGATCCCCCACATCCCGCATTTGTGACCTTTGCATATCCATGGCGTGCTGCAGAATTTCGACAGCCGCCGCCTGATCTACCACCTTACGGTGATCGCGGGTATTCAAGCCAGCTTGCCTCAGGGAACGATGTGCCGAAACGGTGCTCAACCGTTCGTCGATCAGCCGGACGCTGGCGGTGAGACCGGCCCTCTGGATCGCGTTCGCCAGCTCCAGCGCATAGCCGCGGGCCATCTCGGCGGACGCCGATTCGGTGCCGCTCAGGTTCCGCGGCAGACCCACGAACACCTGGACGGCCTCCCGTTCGGCAATCTCCCGGACCAGAATGTTGAGGTCCGATTTTTTCTTCAGATCCCGTTTCATCGTCCGGACGGGGGTGGCGAGCAGCGACCCGCTGTCGCTGCTGGCTACCCCCACCCGTACCATTCCGACGTCGACGCCAATTTTGACGCCCCGCGGGTAGTCCCCGGTGCCGGGTGAAGTGTCAGTCATCGCTGATCAGGCGGGTGATCAGCGGGACGCGACAGCGGACCGGATGGCGGTCAGGGCAGCCTCGATCTGCGCTGGATCGGACCCTCCGCCCTGAGCCACGTCGTCCTTACCGCCGCCGCCGCCGCCGAGGATTCCAGCGGCGACGCGGACCAGCGCGCCGGCCTTCACGCCGGCGGCGCGGGCGTCCTCGTTGGTCGCGACCAGGACAAGCGGACGGTCGTTGCTGATTCCGGCGGTAGCCACCACTGCAGCGCCTGATCCTAGCCGGCTTCTGAGGTCGAGAGCGAGAATCCGCAGGTCGTCGGCTCCGCTCACCGTTCCAGCGTCGTGCGCAAGGAGGCGGACGCCGTCGACGTCGACCGCGGAGCCCACCAGGGCCGCAGCCGACGCGCTGAGCGCTTCCTTCCGCAACCGTTCAAGTTCCTTTTCGGCGGTCTTGAGCTTCGCCAGGGTGGCTGCGAGCCGTTCCGGCAGCTGGACTGACGGCACCTTGAGCATGTCCGACAGCTCGGTCACCAGGGCACGCTCAGCCGCGAGGTGGCGGAACGCGTCCATTCCGACGAACGCCTCAACGCGGCGGTTACCTGAACCGACCGACTGTTCGCCCAGCAGGGTCAACGATCCAATGAGCGACGTCGATCCGACGTGGGTGCCCCCACAGAGTTCCCTTGACCAGTCACCGTCAATTTCGACCACCCGGACGGTGTCGCCATAGGCTTCGCCGAACAGGGCGGTCGCGCCGAGTGCTTTCGCCTCGTCGAGCTTCATCAGCTTGGTTTCTACCGTGTGGTTGTTGCGGATGGCGATATTGGAGACTTCTTCGATCTCCGACTTGGCGCTGGCGCTGATGCCTTCGCCCCAGGAGAAGTCGAACCGCAGGTACCCGGCCTTGTTGAAGGAGCCGCGCTGCAGCGCTTCGGGGCCGAGGATCTGGTGGAGGGCGGCGTGCACGATGTGGGTACCCGAGTGGGCCTGCTCCCCGGCGTGACGGCGCTGCCGGTCCACGGCCGCCACCACGGGTGAGGTGACCGAAATGTCGCCTTCCCGGACAACCGCGCGGTGGACGCTGAGGCCTTTGATGGGGCGTTGCACGTCGAGGACTTCGACCACGAAGCCGTTGCCGGTGATGAGCCCGGCGTCGGCGGCCTGGCCGCCTGCCTCAGCGTAGAACGGCGTCTGGTCCAGGATCAGGTCGATCTCTTCGCCCTGCGATGCCGCGGGCACGGCAACGCCGTCGCGGACAATTCCGGTGACGATGGCTTCGGTGGTCAGCTCGTCGTACCCGGTGAACACGGTCTGGCCGCTGGCCAGCAACTCGGTGAAGACGGACAGATCGGCCTGGCCAGCCTTCTTACCGCGGGCGTCAGCCTGGGCGCGTTGGCGTTGCTCGAGCATCAGCGACCGGAACCCGTCGGCGTCGACCGCGAGGCCGGCTTCGGCAGCCATTTCGAGGGTCAGGTCGATGGGGAAGCCGAAGGTGTCATGCAGCGCGAAGGCGTCCTCACCGGACAGCGGGCGTCCTGCGGCCTTCGATTCCAGGACCGCGCCCTCAAGGCGGGCGGTACCAGAGGCGATGGTGCGCAGGAAAGCACGTTCCTCGGCGTAGGCGATCCGGCTGATCCGTTCGAAGTCCTTCTCCACCTCGGGGTAGGTGCCCTTCATCGCGTCCCGGGACGCCGGCAGCAGTTCGGGGAGGCAGGCGCGTTCGACGCCGAGCAGACGCATGGCACGGACGGCCCGCCGGATCAGGCGGCGCAGCACGTACCCGCGGCCCTCGTTGGAGGGGGTCACACCGTCGGCTATGAGCATCAGGGCTGAACGGATGTGGTCGGCCACGACGCGCATCCGCACGTCATCGGTGTGGTGCGGGTCCGTGTCTGATTCGGCACTGGTGTAGGTCTTGCCCGAGAGTTCCGCGGCGCGGTCCAGCACCGGACGCACCTGGTCGGTCTCATACATGTTCTCGACACCCTGCAGCACCATGGCGAGGCGCTCGAGGCCGAGCCCGGTGTCGATGTTCTTGGCCGGCAGTTCGCCGGCGATGTCGAAATCTTCCTTGCTACGGACTGCTGACAGCTGGTATTGCATGAACACCAGGTTCCAGATTTCGATGTACCGCGGGGAGTCGGTGGCCGGTCCGCCGGCAATGCCGTACTCGGGGCCCCGGTCGTAGAAGATTTCCGAGCAGGGTCCGCCTGGCCCGGGCTGCCCGGTGCTCCAGTAGTTTTCCGCTTCGCCGAGCTTCTGGATGCGTTCAACGGGGATACCGACCTGGTCGCGCCAGATGGCGAGGGCCTCGTCGTCGTCCTGGTAGACGGTGACCCAGAGACGATCGGGGTCCAGCCCGAAGCCTCCGGCGTCGAGTGGGGAGGTCAGGAGCTCCCACGCCATCGGGATGGCGCCTTCCTTGAAATAGTCTCCGAAGGAGAAATTACCGCACATCTGGAAGAACGTTCCGTGGCGGGCCGTTTTGCCTACTTCTTCAATGTCGCCGGTCCGGATGCACTTCTGGATACTGGTGGCCCGGTCGAAGGGGGCCTTCTCACGAGCCGTCAGGTACGGGATGAAAGGGACCATTCCGGCGATGTTGAAGAGCAGTGACGGGTCGGTCGATACCAGCGACGCCGACGGCACAACCGTGTGCCCCTTGCCCTCGAAAAACGCGAGCCAGCGCCGTGCAATCTCATGGGATTTCATTGAAGCTTTCAGTCCTTATGGTTTTTTCAGGGCCAGGATCCTGTGGGTCGCACCCCAGCTGGGGGTGCGGGACGGGCTGCCAGGCAGCCCCGGTCCGGTTACTGGCCGGGACGTTCCGGGCGAACTTCGGCGGGGTCGATGCCGAGGGCGGCACGGAGGTCGGATTCGCGCTCCTGCATCCCTGTCCGCAGCGCATCAGCGAAGTTGGCGACACCATCAGTCACTTCGCCCATCGCACGGTTCAACCCGGCAGGCCCGTAGCTGTCGGCGACGGAGGCGAGTTTCCGTACGGCGATGACGCCGATGGCAACTCCGGCGCCCATCCAGATGACGCGCATGATCATTGTGTTTTTCATCGTTTCCTTAGCGGCTGCGGCGGCGGGGAGCGGGCTTGCCTCGACCGGCCAGGGCGGTGCGCACCCCGTAGGAGAACGCGGCAACCTTGATCAACGGGGCACCGACGGTAGCGGCGATCAGGGATGACAGGGCCGAGAGGTTGGCGGTCGCGTCGGAGACGTTGGACGTGATTCCGTCGACATTCTTCAGCTGCTGATGCGTGGTGGTGACGGTGCTTGTCACTTCCTCGATCAGGGGTGTGGTTTCGTTGCTGACACTCCTGATGGTGGTCCGCAGTTCGTCAAACACTTTGCCGAGCTTCCACACCGGTATAGCCAGCAGTGCGACCAGCACCGCGAACACACCGGCTGCGATGAGACCGGCGATATCTCCACCAGACATGGATCGTGTCTCCTTTTGAATCAGGTAGGCCGCCTGGGCGTCGATAGCTCAGCGGCGATAACTTACCTATGTACCTTACCTACTCAAAGGCCCGCGGCGTGTGCCGCGGGCCTTTGAGCGCCGGTCCTTGCTGTAAAAGCTAAGGAACTAGCGTGCGTAGTACTCCACCACGAGCTGCTCTTCGCAGGTCACTGGGACCTCGGAGCGCTTCGGGCGGCGCACCAGGCGCGCCTGGAGCTTGTCCAGCTGGACCTCCAGGTAGCCGGGTACTGCGGGCAGCACATCGCGGTGCGCGCCTGCGGCGGCAACCTGCAGTGGGTCGAGGACCTCGCTGCGTGGGTGTACGTGAATGAGCTGTCCTTCGGCGACGCGGTAGGACGGGCGGTCAACGCGTGAACCGTCGACCATGATGTGACGGTGAACGACGAGCTGGCGAGCCTGCGCGCTGGTGCGGGCGAAGCCGGCGCGGAGCACCAGGGCATCGAGACGCATTTCGAGCAGTTCAATCAGGTTCTCACCGGTCAGGCCCTTGGTGCGGCGAGCTTCCTCGAAGACCCGGGTCATCTGGGCTTCGCGGATGCCGTACTGGGCGCGCAGACGCTGCTTTTCGCGCAACCGTACAGCGTAGTCGCTGTCCTGCTTGCGGCGGGCGCGTCCGTGCTGGCCGGGCGCGTACGGCCGACGTTCCAGATACTTTTCGGCCTTAGGGGTCAAAGCAATGCCGAGGGCACGCGAAATGCGAACCTTGCGGCGGGCACGTGTGTTGTTAGCCACGAATACCTTCCATTATTTTTGCGGCAAAGTTGCGCTGCTGCCCAGTTGGTTTCCCAGTTGAACGGCAGGCACTTTCAGTGTCGCTGGCCTCCACTTGCGGAGAGCCGGGAGTGGCCGCTTCCCGGTACTACAGTTCGCAGTGCGCGCAGCCCTGCCCCGAAGTGAACCGCCGGAGCGGGTCATGCCTGAATGAATCAAAGCTTCGATGGTGGGTTGCGCAGAACGCGACTTGCCAGTCAACCGTCAATCCTAGCAGTGCTGCGGGCACCGAGCTGAATCACTTGCCGCGGATGATCCGCCGCAGTCGGGCGAGCCTGGAGCCGATGTCCCGTTCGGCCCCACGATCGGTGGGCTGGTAGTAGTCGTGGCCGGTCAGATCATCAGGTGCGTATTGCTGCGCGGCGATGCCGTGCGGCTCGTCGTGGGAGTAAAGGTAGCCGCTGCCGTGCCCCAGTTGTTTGGCCCCCGGGTAGTGGGCGTCCCGCAGGTGCTGCGGAATGCCCTGCCCCCGCCCGGCGCGCACATCGGCGACGGCTGCGTTGATTCCGTTGTACGAGGCATTGGATTTGGGCGCCGTCGCGATATGCACCACCGCCTCGGCCAGGATGATCCGCCCCTCGGGCATGCCGATCAACGCGACGGCCTGTGCTGCAGCGACGGCCGTTTGCAGGGCGGTCGGATCGGCCATCCCGACGTCCTCGGCGGCCGAGATCATCAGCCTCCTAGCCACGAAGCGAGGGTCCTCCCCCGCCTCCAGCATCTTCGCTAGATAATGCAGCGCCGCGTCGACGTCGGACCCCCTCAACGATTTGATGAAGGCACTGGCGACGTCGTAGTGCTGGTCGCCGGCACGGTCGTAGCGCAGGGCGGCCACGTCGACTGCTTTCTCGGCATGTTCGAGCTGCACCAGAACCTGCTCCCCGGGCTCGTCGGTGGCCGAGTGGGCCACCCCGGCTGCGGCTTCGAGGGCGGTCAGTCCCCGGCGTGCGTCCCCTGCGGCCAGCCGGACCAGGTGTTCGAGAGCGTCGTCGCTGACCCGAACCGACCCGTCGAGTCCCCGCGGATCATTCACCGCGCGGGTCAGGAGATCGGCGATGTCCGCCTCGGTGAGAGGTTTCAGGGTTTGCAGCAGGGACCGTGACAGCAGGGGTGATACCACCGAGAAGGAGGGGTTTTCGGTGGTGGCGGCGATAAGCACCACCCAGCGGTTCTCGACCCCGGGCAGCAGCGCGTCCTGTTGTGCCTTATTGAAGCGGTGAATTTCATCGAGGAAGAGGACCGTGGTGGTGCGGTGCAGGTCGCGGGCGGTGAGGGCCTCGTCCATCACCCGGCGGACGTCCTTCACCCCGGCGGTAATGGCCGACAGCTCAACAAAGGTCCGGCCGCGGCCCCGCGCAATCACATGTGCGAGCGTGGTCTTACCGGTGCCTGGCGGCCCCCAGAGGATCACCGAGGACGGTCCTGCCGGGCCGGTACGGTCGGCGTCGCCCGCCAGGGTCCGCAGCGGCGACCCTGGGCCGAGGAGGTGTTGCTGACCCACTACTTCGTCAATTGAACGCGGCCGCATCCTCACGGCCAGGGGGCTGCGGTGGCGTTCGGCACTGGTGACGCTGTGGCTGGTGACGTCGTCGTCGTCGTCGGACCCGTACGCCGCGCTGAATAGATCATTCACACAGCCAAGGCTACTGTGAAGCACTGAGGGTGGGGCTATCGGCAGCCGGCCCAGCTGAGGGACAACCAGTCGCAGAGGAAACGGAGACGCTAGTGGGATCACCGCGCCAGGTGCTGGTGTCACCCGAGCGGCTGCCCGGCTGGGTGGAGCGGTTCAGTGCGGGGAACGGCGGTTTGGCTCCGACCGACGGGCTCGACGACGACGCCCGGTCGCGCGGGGCGCTCATGCTCCGCGGCGCCAACGGCTGCGTGGCCGTGCTCCACCCGCCCGGGGAGTCCGGCGGGGAGTCCGCCGGGGACAGCCCGGGGGGCCCAACGGTCGATGACCTGGTCGCGGCGGCCACCAGCCAGCGTCTCATTGGGTTGCTGCTGGTACGCCGGGGCGGCTATGCGGTGGGTGTGGCCGAGCACGGCAAGCTGGTGGCGTCGAAGACCGGCACCAAATATGTCCAGTCCCGGACCGCGGCCGGCGGCTGGTCACAGCAGCGCTTCGCGCGGCGGCGGGCCAATCAGGCGGCCGGGTTGGCCGATGCAGCAGCGGTTCATGCGGCGCGGCTGTTCGCCGAGCACAGCCCCGGCAGCCTGCAGCTGGGCGGAGACCGGCCGCTGGCCAGCGAAACCCTGGCGAACCCGGTCCTGCGCAGCTATCGGGCGCTGCCGCAGCTGGCATTCCTGGTGGTACCCGATCCGCGGCTGGACATCCTCAAGCAGGCAGCAATCGACGCCCGCTCGATCAGGATTACCATCACCGACCCGTGACTCGGGTGCGGGTTGATGCGTCGGTTGACCTGCCTCAGCCGGTTGATGCGTCGGTTGACCTGCCGGTTGCCGGACTTACCGGCGTTCGTCTGAGGCGCGTTGGGCGGCGTCGCGGAGACGTATAACAGCCTGATCGGGATCGTCCGCACCGTACACCGCGGAGCCTGCGACAAAGACTGTTGCCCCGGCGTCGGCGGCCCGGAGGATGGTGTCCTCGGTGATGCCACCGTCCACCTGAAGTGCCACCGGCAGACCGCTCCCCCTGATCGCTTCGGCCGCGCGCCGGATTTTGGGCAGCATGACGTCGAGGAACGGCTGGCCACCGAAACCGGGTTCGACCGTCATGATCAGCAGGAGATCCAGTTCGCCCAGGAGGTCGAGGTAGGGTTCGACGGGTGTCGCCGGGCGTAGCGCCATGCCTGCCTTGGAGCCGATGCTGCGCAGTTCGCGGGCCAACCGGATCGGCGCCGCCGCTGCTTCGGCATGGAACGTCACTGAGGCTGCACCGAGTTCGGCGTAACCGGGAGCCCACCGGTCGGCGTCGTCAATCATGAGGTGCACGTCCAGCGGAAGGTTACTGACCTCGTGGATCCGTTTGACCACCGGAAGACCAAGGGTCAGGTTGGGGACGAAACTGTTGTCCATGACGTCCACGTGCACCGCATCAGCCGACGCAATACGTGCGAGCTCTGCCTGCAGGTTGGCGAAGTCGGCGGACAGGATGCTCGGGTTGATGCAACAGGCGGTCATGGCGCTCCTTGGGCGGAAGAGGATGGTTCTATGCAGTGCGGCGGATCAGGGCCAGATACATCGCATCCGTGCCATGGACGTGTGGCCAGAGCTGGGCTGTCGACTCGTGCCCGGCGGCCAGCGACCCGGTGAGGCTGACGCCGTCGAGGACAGCGCCCGCGTCGATGAGTTCGACGTCGTCACGGCGGCGCAGGCAATCCTGGACCACCGCCGAGGTCTCGGCCGGGTGCGGGGAACAGGTCACGTAGGCGACAACTCCCCCGGGTCGGACGGCCGTCAGCGCCGCGGCCAGGAGTTCACGCTGCAGCGTTCCGAGTCCGGCAATGTCGGAAGGCTTGCGCCGCCAGCGGGCTTCCGGGCGGCGGCGCAGCGCGCCGAGTCCAGTGCAGGGCGCGTCCACCAGGACGCGGTCAAAGGTGTCGGGGAAATCCTCGGCGACCGTTCGACCGTCGCCGACCCGGACGGACCAGACCGCAGGGTCGAGCGGCCGGAGTGCCTGCCGCACCAGCTGGGCCCGGTGCTCCAACGGCTCATTGGCCACCAGCGTGTTACCCCGCTGCTGTGCCAGGGCACCCAGCAGTGCCGACTTGCCGCCGGGGCCAGCGCACAGGTCCAGCCACTGCTCGGAGTGGCCGGCAGTGCCGGTTTTCACCGACCCCGCTCCGTCTTCCGCCGCCTCCGGTTTCACGGCTTCCGACTCAGCTGGCACCAGCTTCACTGCCGCGAGGGCACGGGCAACCAACTGGGATCCGGCATCCTGGACCCGGGTGGTGCCGGTCCTGATGCTTTCCAGGCGGCCGACGTCGCCCGCTGAGAACAGTGCCGATCCTTCGGCCAGCTCCCCGGGAACAGCCCCGGCTTCGAACGCCTCATCGAGGGACCCCAGCCCGGGGAGTGCCAGTAAATTGACTACCGGTGCCGCGTTGTTCGCCGCGAGCAGCGTTTCTATCTCGGACACGTCCCGGCCGTGGTCGACGAGGGCCTGCCGGAGCGCCCGGACAATCCACTCCGGGTGGCTGTGGGTAAGCGAACTGATCTTGGTGGCATCGGTCAGGCCAGCGGTGAGTTCTGCTGTCCACTCCTCAAGGGATTTCGATGAAACCCGCCGCAGGACTGCATTGATCAGAGCCGACGGTCCGGCACCGATGACGGCGCGGGCGAGGCCGACGGTCTGGTCCAGTGCAGCATGAGCGGGAATCCGCATGGCGAGCAGCTGGTGCGTGCCGATCCGCAGGGCATCGAGGATGGCAGGATCGAGCTTCTCCAGGGGGCGGTCGACGCACTTCGCCAACACAGCGTCATACGTGCCCTGGCCGCGCAACGCTCCGTAGGCCAGTTCGGTGGCAAAGCCTGCGTCGCGCTTGTCGAGCTTGTGTTTGCGGATGCTGACCGGCAGCACCAGGTTGGCGTAGGCGTCGTCGGCGGCGACGGCGCGGAGCACCTCGAAGGCGACCAGTCGTGCCGGGTCGGCGCGTCGGGTCCGCTCCGATGGTGCGGCGGTGGAGAACCCGCGCGGCTCTGACCTGTTACGTTCCCGTCCGGCCGCATTGCGACGGCGGTCGGAACCGCCCGCTTTGCCCTGCCCTGGATTGCTCACGAAAATAACCTCGTCACGAAAAAACCAGCTCTCCTTGTTGAAGGGCGCCGCGCGCCCAGTCCTGTGCACGCATCATCTTTTTCCCAGCAGGCTGAATATCGCCCAGCACCACGGGAGTGGAGCCTGTTCCGACCAGCACGGCAGCGCCGGCCATCGTCACTTCGCCCGGGGCGAGAGCCGCAACCGCGTCCGCACCCACATCGGGATTCGCGACCCACGGCGACACCGGGCCCACCTTTACCCGCTGATCACCCAGCTGGGTCCAGGCGCCCGGCTCGGGTGTCACACCATTGATCCGTCGGCGGACAGCAAGAGCCGGCTGACCCCAATCCACCCGGGCATCGTCGATGGTGAGTTTGGGTGCCAGGCTGATATCTCCCTGTTGGGGAACTGCCACGGCCTGGCCGGCCGCGATGGCTGACAGGGTCTGGACCAGCAGGACGGCGCCACTGTGGGCTAGCCGTTCCAGCAACTCGCCACTGGTGTCGCTGGGTTGCACCGTTTCGGTCATGGTGCCGAAGACCGGCCCCGTGTCGAGGCCCGCTTCCAGGCGGAAGGTGGAGGCTCCGGTGATTTCGTCGCCGGCGATGACTGAGTGCTGCACCGGGGCGGCACCGCGCCAGGATGGCAGCAGCGAGAAATGGAGGTTGATCCAGCCATGCTGCGGCAGCTCCAGCGCTGGCTGCGGAACCAGCCCGCCGTAGGCAACGATGGCTGCCACTGCGATATTGAGGTCGGCAATCTGCGCGGTAACTGCGCCGTCAATCCGGTTGGCGCGAATGACCGGGAGATTCAGTTCCGCCGCTCGGGCGGCTACCGGACTGGGCGTCATGATCCGTTTACGGCCCAGTGGCGCGTCTTCACGTGTCAGCACCGCGACGACGTCGAACCCGGCAGCCACCAGCGCGTCGAGGGAGGGCACCGCCACGGCCGGAGTGCCTGCAAAGAGCACCCTCATGATCGTCTGGCCCCACTCCGGCTCGTCCCAGTGGTTGGTCGGGCGGTTGACGCTCCGAGCCCGAAACTGGAACCGAGTGACTGTGACCGGTCACGGGTGGTCTGGTCGGCAACCGAGGAGTAGGCCGAGCTCCGGATGGCACGCATGGCGGCTTTGCGGTGCTCCCCGTCGAGGCGTTCGATGTACAGGGAGCCGTTGAGGTGGTCGGTCTCGTGCTGGAAGCAGCGGGCGAGCATACCGGTGCCCTCATAGGCGACAGCGTCACCATGGATATCCACGCCAGTCACCCGCGCCCAGTCCGCGCGCTTCAACGGGTAGCCGAGTCCGGGGATCGACAGGCAACCTTCCAGTTCCTCGTCCCCGGTCCCGGTTTTTACCTCCAGGACAGGGTTGATGACGTACCCGGAAACGTCGTCGATCCTGAAGGTGAAGACCCTCAGGCTCACCCCCACCTGGGGCGCTGCGAGTCCGGCGCCATGCACGTCGTCCATGGTTTCCATCATGTCGGAAACCAGTCTGGCGAGTTCGGGTCCAAAACTGGTGACCTCGGCAGAGGGGGTTCTCAGTACCGGGTCGCCGATGATCCGAATGCTCAAGACGGCCATGCTCTCCGTGGTCCTAACGTTGGGAATACTTCACTTTGGGTCGATGCCATTCTAGGCGCGAACCTCGTCGACCTCGGTCGAAGGAAGGCTAGCCGACCATCCCGCTTGCCGTGACGCCCGCGGCGGGTACCGGCGGTGGGCCGATGGGCAGCAGCGCGCGGCCGGCGGCGGCGGCGTCGAGCCCGGCCTCCCAGGACCGGCGCAGGGCACAGAACCGGAACCAGTGCTCTTTCAGGACCTCGGGGTTGGCGCGCATGGCGCGTACCTCGGTCTTACCGATTGCGACTCCCAGCAGGATCAGCTCGTGGTCATACTTCCACGGCTCCCAGACCCCCTTCTCGCCGTCGACCAGGCTTTCCTGAGCTTTCATGCCGGCCACCAGTTGCATCACCACTTTGTCGTCCAGCGGTTTGACCTGTCCGTCACGGTCGGTGTTCTTGGTCTTGAAGTCGATCAGGCACAGCCGTCCCCCAATCTCGGCCAGTAGGTCAAGTGTCCCGGCGTAGCCGACCTCGTCGTTCCAGACGGTCAATTCAGCAGCGATCGGGCGGACCTGGTAGAGCGTCCACCATTCGTCAAACCGGTCGGCGAAGGCTTCCTCGCCGTTCTCCACCAGGGCTAGCCGGGCGGCGTCGACGTCGTGCGCCTGTTCCAGATCACGAAGCGCCACCTGTTCGCAGTAGTAGTGCACCCGGGTGCCTCTGCCCGCTGCCTCATCGCGGTACCGCTCCGCAGCGACTGATGCGTCCTTCACGACGGTCCGGAGCTGCGCCGGATTGCCCAGTGCCGCGGGGACGCGGGGATCATTGGCGACGGCGTTGGCAGCCATGTAGCCGATCCACCCGTCCAGCGACGCAGCAGCCTGCGAGATCACTGTGGTGATCGAGGGGACTATCGGGCGGTCCCTGGTGGAGCGGGAATACATGCGTCCGTGCTCTGTTGAGTGAGCCAGCAGCGGTTGTGTCATGCTTCCAGTCTGACATCGGATACTGACAATCTACATTTGGCCCGAATCTGACGCTGGTGGACGCGGATTGGACGAACCCCATTTCCTCCTATAGAGTTTTTACTCGTTGGAAAACGACGAATAACCCTGCAAATCCAAGGATTTTCACTGGGTTATGGATCATCACTCAACATGCGGACGTAGCTCAGCTGGCTAGAGCACCACCTTGCCAAGGTGGATGTCGCGGGTTCGAATCCCGTCGTCCGCTCGCAAGTCACTGTAGCTGTCGAAGTACGTTTCGGCAGTCCTGGTTTACTAGGCACGGTGGGGTGGCCGAGAGGCGAGGCAGCGGCCTGCAAAGCCGTATACGCGGGTTCGAATCCCGTCCCCACCTCCAGTACAAAAGCTTGCACCCATCTCGATGGGCGATTGGCGCAGCGGTAGCGCGCTTCCCTGACACGGAAGAGGTCACTGGTTCGATCCCAGTATCGCCCACTCAAAGCGGTTCCCGTGGTTTCTTCGGAATTCACCGGGTACCGCTTTTTCGCGGACGTAGCTCAGCTGGCTAGAGCACCACCTTGCCAAGGTGGATGTCGCGGGTTCGAATCCCGTCGTCCGCTCCACACCACGCAGCACCCAGGACACCCCCAGCTTCGTTTGGGGGTGTTTTTTCTTGCTGGTTCGGCTCCATGCGACCCCGATGCCCGCGCGGCGGACGGTTTCACTGGGCCTGAGCACCGCCGCCCAGGGACAGCCCGCCGGTAGCGGGCCTCCGTGCAGGGCTTGGCCCAGGATCAGTGCAGCAGTTTCAGGCCCACCACGCAGGCCACAATCCCGAGGACCAGCAGCACTTTGATGACGGACGCGGATTCGCCGTCGAAAATCATCGCGTAGGCCACAGTCAGCGAGGCGCCGATTCCCACCCACACCGCATAGGCGGTCCCGACGGGCAGTGTGCGCATGGCCCAGGCCAACCCGACCATGCTCAGCGTCACCGCGACACCGAAAACGATTGAGGGAACCAGCCGGGTGAACCCCTCGGACTTCCCCAGGGCCGTAGCCCAGACGGCTTCAAGTACGCCGGATACCACTAGAACAATCCATGCCATGACAGTCTCACTCCTGAAACGCCGTCTTGTCGCTGACCGGGTACGGCGCACCTCGTCCGGGTGCCATCTGGCTCGTCAAGATTGTCACACCCCCGGTGCCGGGGCAATCTGGGTGGGAACTGGGTGGAAATACGCCGAGGGCGGACACCCAGGTGTTGCACAGGTTACGTCCTTGGAACTGCCATTCCATCGGCCTAAGATATTTGGCAGAGGGAACAACAGGTTCCCGGATCGAAAGGAGGTGCCTGTGTCTGTATTTGACGGGCTCAAAGGCAAGGCCGGGATGCTGAAGGAAAAGGCGACCGAGCTGGTGGGCGAGAACTCTGGCAAGATCAAGGACGGCATCGGTCACGCTGGCAACTTTGTTGACAGCAAGACCGGAGGCAAGTACGCCGACAAGATCGACAAGGTTCAGTCCAAAGCCTCCGAAATGGTCGATAAGACCGACCGCGGGGACACCAACCGGCCAGCTGGCCCCGGGACTCCCCCGGCCGTATAAGACCTACTGCTCGACAAGAAAGTGCCGGTCCTGCCGCGAGGCAGCACCGGCACTTTTTGCGTGCCAGGGGTCTGGCTAGGCTTCACTGCCCTGGCGTGCCAGGGCTGTCAGGCGTGACACCGCACGGTGATACTTCTTCATGTAGCCGCCGGTCATCATTTCCTCGGTGAAGAGCTGGTCGAAGGCTACGCCGCTAGCCAGCACCGGAATGTCCTTGTCATAAATCCTGTCCGCGAGGACCACGAAGCGGAGCGCTACCGCCTGCTCCGAAATAGTTGTCACATTGTGCCAGGCAATGAAATCGACGTCGTCGATCAGCTGGCGGTACCGGCTTGGGTGCACCCCGGACAGGTGCTTCACCAGATCGCTGAACGTATCCTCGGCGAGGATGCCGTCCGGGCCGGCCCTGAGCTCACGTACCCGGTCGTGAAGGCCGGATTCGCTGAAGGGGACGGGTGCCTCGGGAAGGCCCCGGTGACGGTAATCCTCGCCATCAATCCGGAGCACGTCGAACTGGTCGGCGAGGACCTGGATCTCCCGCTGGAAATCCACTGCCGCAAAACGCCCATCCCCCAACGAACCGGGAAGGGTGTTGGACGTGGCCGCGAGCTTGACCCCGGCATCCGCCAATTCACGCATCAGGCGGGACATCAGGACCGTGTCTCCTGGATCGTCGAGCTCAAACTCGTCAATGCAGACCAGCGCGTAACCGCTCAGCGCGTCGACGGCCCGACGGAAGGACAGCGCACCCACCAGGTTGGTGTACTCGACGAAGGTGCCGAAGGCCTTTTTACCGGCTGTTGCATGCCAGAGGGAAGCGAGGAGGTGGGTCTTTCCGACACCAAAACCGCCGTCGAGGTAGATTCCGGCCCGCGCCGCTGGCTTCTTCGCGCCGAAGAGCTTCCGCAACCCTGTCGGCTCCGGCTGATTCACCATGTCGGCGAACTCGGACAACGCCTTGACGGCCGCGGCCTGCGACGGCTGCCCGGGGTCCGGACGGTAACTGTCGAAGGACACCTCACCGAATCGAGGGGACGGATAGAACCCGGTCAGGAGTTCGTCGACCGAAACTTTGGGGGTCCGCTGGGAGAGCTGCTCGATTGTTGCCACGGTAGGCAAGAATACGGCACTTTCGCTGGCCGCCGCGCCCTGCGACGACCCCACGGCCCGCCATTTATGGCATGCGGTGAACGCATCGGAAATAAATGGGGGAACGCGTGGTTAGGCTAGTAGAGACCACAAGAACGTCACGAGAAAGGCCAACGGATGTCAGTCGCAGCAGACCCCCATGAGAAGTTCGCTCACTATGCCCACCCGGAACGGCTCGTCTCCGCGGACTGGCTCGCCCAGAATCTCGACAACCCGTCGGTCGTGGTGGTGGAGTCTGATGAAGATGTTCTGCTGTATTCCACGGGCCATATCCCCGGTGCGGTCAAGGTCGACTGGCACACGGATCTGAACGATGAGGTGACCCGCGACTATGTCGACGGCGCCGCTTTCGCCCGGCTGATGTCGGCCATGGGAATCACCAGGGATTCGACAGTCGTCATCTACGGCGACAAGAGCAACTGGTGGGCAGCCTACGCGCTCTGGGTTTTCAGCCTGTTCGGGCACGAGGATGTCCGGCTGCTGGATGGCGGCCGCGACAAGTGGCTCGCCGAGGGCCGGCCCACTACCACCGAGGTGCCGGCGCCCCAGACCGCCGACTATCCGGTGGTGGAACGCAACGACGCGCCGATCCGCGCCTATCTGAGTGACGTCCTCGGTCACCTGGGCAAACCGCTGATCGATGTCCGCTCCGTGGACGAGTACACCGGCGCACGGACCCACATGCCTGCGTACCCGGAGGAGGGCGCGCTTCGCGGCGGTCATATCCCAACCGCGGCTTCCGTCCCGTGGGCTCGCGCCGCCGCCGAGGATGGCACCTTCAGAAGCCGGGCCGAACTCGATGCAATCTACCGGGATGAGGTGGGCCTGAAGGACGACGACGACGTCGTCGCCTACTGCCGTATCGGTGAACGGTCGAGCCACACCTGGTTTGTCCTGTTCCACCTGCTGGGCTTCACCAAGGTCCGCAACTACGACGGTTCGTGGACCGAGTGGGGCAACGCTGTGCGCGTCCCGATCGTCAAGGGTGAAGAGCGCGGCGAGGTTCCGGCGTCATGACCACTGAACTTCCCACCAAATTGAGTGAGATTGTCGAGGACTTTCAGGCCCTCGACGAACCTGACAGGTTGCAGCTGCTGCTCGAATTCTCCCAGGGTCTCCCCGAGCTCCCCCAGCACCTTCAGGAGCATCCGGAACTGCTGGAACAGGTGGTCGAATGCCAGACTCCCCTGTTCCTCAGCGTCGACATCGACGACAGCCCGGAGCAGATCGTGCGCCTGTACTTCTCGGCCCCGCCTGAGGCTCCGACAACCCGCGGGTTCGCCGGGGTGTTGCTGGAAGGTCTCGATGGGCTCTCCTCGGCCGACATCCTCGCCGTGCCGGACGACGTTCCGGACCGGCTGGGACTCACCCGGGCCATCACGCCGCTGCGGATGCGCGGGATGACGGCCATGCTGGGGCGGATCAAACGCACCGTCAGGGCCGGGCAAAACAGCTAACCGGCTTGCCCGTTCCGGACGCCCGGGCGGGCGCGGCCGTGGAGTACGGGGGCAAGCCAATTGGCCACCGTCTGCTCCCATTTCATCGGGTCCACATTCCATTCCTTGGTATGGCGGGCCCGGTGGAACCGCTCGAAGGTGACAAACGCAGGGTTGCGTTCCGCAAGTTCAGCCGAAGCACCCACCGGCACGAACTCATCGTCCTCGCTGTGGATGATGAGTGTGGGAATGGTCAGCTGCTCGGCCCGTGACACCCAGTCGAGGCTCTTCAGGTCGAGCGGTGCCGCGAGGCCCGTGGCTTTCCGGCCGGCCCGGTTGGTCAGCAGCCACTGGCCAAGCCGGCCAATCGGCGCGGGGATGCGGTTGAGCTGGGCGTGATACGCCAGCACCTCAATCCAGTTGACCACCGGACCGTCAAGTACCAGCGCCTTGATCCGCTGACGATGACCCGAGAGGTCGGCGGTCTGCAGGCAGATGGCGCCACCCATCGACCACCCAAAAAGCACCACGCCCTCGGCGCCGTGTGCCACCGCGTAGTCGATTGCCGCCTCAACGTCACGCCACTCGGTCATCCCGAGTCCGTACCTGCCATCGGCTGCGTGCGGGGCTTCGCCGTCGTTCCGGTAAGAGGTCAACAAACTGGTCATGCCCAATGACCTGGCCAGACGCACCGCCCGCAGTCCTTCGGTCCGCTGCACTCCCCTGCCGTGGACCATAACCGCCCAATCCTTCGAGGCTTCCTCGGCGCGGATCAGCCAGGCCGGAGCTACTCCCCCGTCAACCGGGATGTCCACCTCTTCATCAGCGAAGCCAACCGCCGACGGCGACGGGAAGACCGCGCCGCTCCACCAGCCCCGCGTCGCGCTTGCCAGATGCCCGGAGTACACCGCCTCCACCTCGCGTTGCACGGTCCCTTCACGGGGAACGTAGGACAGGATCGCCCCAATCCGGGCATGTCCTGCTCCACCGTCGAAGTAGAGACTGTAGGTCCCTTCGACGGTGGTGTCGTCATTCGCGGGGAGAATGACTTGCTGGCTACCCCCGGTGCCGATCACCGCCAGGATGTCGAGGTTTTCGTCCCTGACCCGGGCTGGGGTCACTACCTGGCGCGCGAAATGCGCGGCGAGACCGGAGGTGCCGGCCGCAATTGTTGAGCCGACGGCACCACCAATCCCCACCCCGAGCATGGTCCATTTGACCCAGGGGGCGGTGGTGGACTGCTCCGGCACCGTGGCGGAAAGTTTACGCATACCCCCATTCTTGCCTGTGGACCGGAGGATCGGCGGCACACGGGAGCGGGGTGTCGTGAGAGCTGCTGTCTCCGTGCACTAGGGCGCCACGCGTTGGAGCACTAGTCTTGGCTCATGTCCGAGACGATAGTGGTACTAACCGAAGAAAGCCTCAACGACGGCGACGCGAAGAACCTGTTGACCCTGGTGGGTGAGGAACAGGCCACACTGCTGGTGTTGATCCCCGATGACCGGCACAAGAATGTGATGGCCGAGTTCTTCCATCACCTGAGCTTGCTGGAGTTCGCCGACGCGTTCCGCGAATTGTCCCAGGGGCAGCCATCGGCCCAGAAATCACGTGGGAGCGCAGAGGCGGCTCTCGAAGCGTCGCTGCGGGTGGCCGAGGCCCACGGCCTTACCGCCCACGGGTTTATTGCCACCGGCAACGCTGTCGAGGCAATGGTCGACGCCGTCAGCCAGCATGGCGCACAGCAAGCGGTTGTCATCACCCGACCGCACGCCGTCGCCGATACCCTCCACACCGACTGGGCGAATCAGGCCCAGGACCGGCTGGGAGTGCCTGTGCTGCACCTCTATTCCGGTTCGGGATTTATCGGCGGTTCTTAGGCGTTGAAGGAATTATGAGCACAACAGAACCCAGCGATGTCCCTGTCCAGAAGACCGACGACGAATGGCGCTCCGAGCTAACCAGTGAGGAGTACCGCGTCCTGCGTCAGGCTGGTACTGAGCGGCCTTATACCGGCGAGTACTACGACACCAACACCAAGGGTGTTTACCAGTGCCGCGCCTGCGGGCACGAACTCTTTACCAGCAACGAAAAATTTGATTCACATTGCGGTTGGCCATCCTTCTGGGCGCCCCTCGCCGAGAACACGGTCCGCTACCTGCACGATAATTCCATGGGGATGCAGCGCACCGAGGTCCGGTGTGCCAACTGCGACTCGCACCTCGGCCACCTGTTTGAGGGTGAGGGTTATGGCACCCCCACCGACCAGCGCTTCTGCATCAACTCGGTGTCCATGAAGCTGCTCGAACAGTCCTAGCAGAACCGCGGGGAGGTCCAGCATGTCTGGGCCTCCCCACCAGTGCAACCCAGTCACAAATAAGAGTTGCTTATGCTCAAGGGTTTTTTGAGTAAGTAAACCTTTTCAGTTGCTACGCTCGCTTTCATGACTTCGACGACCATTGACACCAGCCTCGCCTCACCTGCCGGAGCCCCTGAGCGTTCACCCGCCTGGCATCAGCTCAAAGCCGCCGCTTCGGCCCTTCAACCGCTCCAGGTCAAGGACGGATCCGTCCCGGAAACCTCGAACCATGCGTTGGCGTCCGAACTGGTCGACGCTATTGTCGAGGCGATCAGGACCCTGGCTCCGTCTTTCCCCCACGACGCCGGCTACCTCACGGCCCTCGTGGAGGACTTCCAGACCTGGCAGTCCTCGGACTTCGGAGTGCCCGATTTCCTGAGCTCGTTGCTGCAGTTCCAACCGCAGGAGCATCGGGTCGACGGCCTCAGGCACCTGGTGGTGTTCCCCATGTACACGCAGAACGGCAGCACCAACCGGCTGGTCGAAGCGGTGCTCATTGAAGTGCTCTGGCCCGAGTTCATTGCCGAGCTCGAAGCCGGTGACTACTCCAACAAGCTCTTCGTCCCCATCCGCTTCCTCGACTTCACCGCCGGATACGACACCAACTCGGCAGTCCTCTTCCCGGAGACCGTCGCCGTCAGCACCACACCGCAGTTCACCTGGGGCGCCATTTTCGCCGACCGCGAAGCGGCACGCTTCCGCCGGGTGGTCACCGCCGCGGCGGAGATCACCAAGCTGGAACTGCCTGCCGAAGCCAGCGAGCTCGTGGGAGACCAACAGCTGGCCGAGCAGACCTTCGTCATGTGGGACCTCATCCATGACCGCACCCACATGCGCGGTGACCTCCCGTTTGACCCGTTCATGATCAAGCAACGCATGCCTTACTTCCTGTACTCCCTGGAGGAACTCCGGTGCGACCTGACGGCGTTCCGCGAATCAGTGAAGATCGCCCTCGACGAATCGGCTCCCGACGAGACCCGCCGTCATGCACGACTGGTGCAGTACGCAGTCATCTTCGACCGGATCTTCCGCTTTTCCATCACCGGCAGCAGGGTCCGCAACTACGACGGTCTGGGCGGTCAACTCCTGTTCGCGTGGATGCACCAGCACCACGTGCTCCACTGGACCGACAGCCGCCTGAGCATCGACTGGGCGGAGGTTCCCGACGTCGTCATCGCCCTCGGCGAGAAAATTGAGCAGCTCTACTGGCGCTCCATTGACCGGCCGAAGACCGCCCACTGGCTTGCCGCCTACCAGCTGGTCACCGAAACCGTGACACCCCACCCGGCGTCGGTCTGGGCCAAGGGCCCGGACGCCCTCGAACTGACCGGACCACCTCGTGGATTGACCGATGCCGTCCTCGACGACGAATTCCCGCTGTCGATGTTCTTTGAGGCATTGGACCGCAAAATGAAACCGGTCATCGAGTCCACCGCCGGTATCACCGGGGCCGCTGAATGAGCAACGCGTTGCCAGCACTCGACGGACTGACGGTGGTGGTGGCCGGCGCCGCCGGCGCTTCGGGGATCGCGTGCGCCACCCTGCTCCGCCAGCAGGGTGCCGCGGTGGTAGCTGTCGGATCCCACGCCGGCCGGCTTGAGCAGGCGCTGGGCCAGCTCGACGACGTCGACCGCCGGGTCTGCGACCTGGCCGATGCCCAGGCTGTCACTGCGTTATGCCATGCGCTCACTGCGGACTATGAGTCACTGGACGGCCTGATTCATCTGGTGGGCGGCTGGCGCGGCGGCAACGGAATCACCGGGCAGACGGATGAGGACTACGAGCTGCTCCACACCAGCGTGCTCACCACCTTGCGGAACACCACTCGTGCCTTCTACCCCCCACTCCTCGCATCCTCCAGGGGGCGGGTGGCCATCGTGTCCTCCACAGCCGTGGACAGCCCGACGGCGGCAGCCGCCTCCTATGCGGCTCTCAAGTCAGCCGCGGAAGCCTGGACCCGAGCGGTGGCCGACGGATTCCGGCGCGATCAGGACGCCGCCGGCGACAGCACCACCCCGGGCGCCGGTCAGACATCAGCTGCCACCATCCTCGTGGTGAAAGCCCTCGTCGACGACGCACTGCGGGCCGCGCATCCGGAACGCAGATTCCCCGGGTACACCCATGTCGATGATCTGGCCGCAGCGGTGGTTGGTCTTTACGCCGCCGAGGCGCAATCGGTAAACGGACAACGCATCATCCTGCCCAGTTAGGGCAAACGCTACTGCGTGGCGGCGTCCTCGCCGCCCCAGGCCTTCGCGTAAAACTGCGGGGAAAGTGAGCTCACCAGGTCCGCGTAGTAACTGGGCTGCAGCGCCTGCGCTGAACCGGCCGGGACACGCGAGGCGAACGCTGAAACACCCAATCCTGCCTCCTGACCCGCCAGCGTCAGGCCGGCAGCTTCCAGGATCGTCGGGTACATGCTCAGCTGGTCCACGCGGGGGCGCAGGTCACTGTTACCGTCCTCGCCCGGCACCCAGATCCGGTTGAAGATGGTGCGGTTATTGTGGTCCGTCAATTCCGCCTGGAACGCATGGCCGCCACCTATTTGCTTCAGGTGGTCACCCATAATCACTACGGCAGTGTCCTCGAGATAACCCTGCTGCCTCATGTGGTCCACGAATCCGGCCACCTGCGTCATGGAGCAGGAAAACGCGGCGGTTACCTCGCTCTGCGTACCCACGGTGCAGTAGTCATAAATGTGCACCGGCTCATGCGAATCCAGGGTCAGCATCGAGAGGTTAAATGGCTGACCAGTCCTCTCCGCCTCGGCGTGCAGTTCGTCGACCTCGTCTTTCGCGTGGGCCAACAGGCGTTCATCGCTCAGACCCCAGTCACTGCGGAAGGCCTTCTCCGGCTCACCCGCGGCACGCCAGTCCGGCAGGTCCTTCACCTCGGAGTAGCCGTGCCCGCCCAGGAAGACGTCTTTCGCCGCAAACGCGGCATTGGCGCCGCCAAGGAATACGTTCGTATAGCCGTACTCAGCGAGCACATCGCCCAGGCAAGTCACCCCTTCGAGGTACGTCTGGACGTTACCGCCGAGCGCGTTGTAGGCGCCGCCGCCCGAGGTGGAGCCGATACCCTTCAGCGGGATCCCGCACTGCGTCGCGGTGATCCCGGACATGGTCCAGCCGCCCCCCTCGTACTGCTTCAGGTTCTCGACGCTTTGCCAGCCATCCGACGCCTTCGTGGCCGCCTTGAGCGGAGCGAAGACATCCTTCCCGAAGAGCTGGTCGTCCTCGAGCGTGGCCTCCCCGGACTCGAGATAGATCAGTACCAGGTTGCGTTTGTCCGTGTCGTCGGTGATGGTCGGTTCCACATAGAAGTCGCCGAAGTCGTACCCGGAGTTGGCCGCCTCAAGGTAGTCCCGAACGCCTACCGTGGCGGCAAAAGCGGTGGTCCCGCCGATGACGACTGCGGCCACCAGGGCGGCAGAAACGGCGCGCATGATCCACTGCACGCGAGGCGGCCGCCGAAGGTCGCCATCACGGCGGCGCTTACGGCGCCGGAAAAACAGCCAGAGCGCGATCCCCACCGTAACCAGCAGGGGCACCACAGCAATGCCTAGGATGCTGATCCAGACGATGGACCCGCCACCACCATCGGCTTCCACGGCGACAATGTTCAGGAACATCTGGTTGACCGAAATCTCGCCCCAGAAGAGGCGGATGATGACGGCAGCCATGAGGAGGGCGAGCCCCACTCCGATCAGAAGGTGGACCACAAGGTGTCCGACCACGACGCCGGCCCGGCGGGTCACCTGAACAATACGACCAAACATGGCACCCCCTGCCTTTCGGATGCCTGGATGTCCGATGACCATCCGTGTCACCAACCCATTCCCGGGCCCATAAAAGCGTAATACCGTTTCATGCCCCGTTCAACAGGCGTTCAGCTGGCGGTGGTGAATCGTTCACCCCAGCGCAACCTCGGGCCCGTTCCGGCGTCGGGAGAGGCGTCAGGGGAAAAGTCAGGGGAACAGTCAGGCTGAAACGCTGAGGATGACCCACCGCCTAGGTGATAATTGATAGGTGACTGAAACAATTGCGCCCCCTGCCTCCCTGCACGACCCCGACGTTCGCGGCTTCGCGTCCGACAATTACTCGGGAGTACATCCGGAAATCCTCGCGGCCTTGGCTGCCGCAAACGGCGGCCATCAAACGGCCTACGGCGAGGACGTCTACACGCACCGCCTGCAGGAACTGATGCAGGAGCACTTCGGCGCCGGCACCGAAGCGTTCCCGGTCTTCAACGGGACCGGAGCAAACGTCCTGAGCCTGCAGTCCCTGCTGCCACGGTGGGGCGCCGTGATCTGCGCTGAAACGGCCCACATCAACAAGGACGAGAACGGGGCGCCCGAACGCATTGCCGGAATCAAACTCCTCACCGTTCCCACCCCGGACGGCAAACTCACCCCGGAACTCATCGATCTGGAAGCCTGGGGCTGGGGCGACGAGCACCGGGCCCAGCCGCTGGCCGTCTCCATCACGCAAACCACCGAGTTGGGGACGCTCTACACGGTTGAAGAGATCAGGGCGATCGCGGACCACGTGCACGCCCGCGGCATGCATCTGCACCTGGACGGCGCACGGATCGCCAACGCCGCAGCGGCCCTCAACCTGCCGCTGCGCGCCTTCACGAGGGACGCGGGAGTCGACATCCTCTCCTTCGGCGGTACCAAGAACGGCCTGATCTTTGGTGAGTGCGTCGTGGTGCTGAACCCTGACGCGGCCACCGGCCTCACCTACCTGCGCAAAATGAACATGCAGCTCGCGTCCAAAATGCGCTTCATCTCGGCGCAGCTCATCGCCCTCCTTGAGGATGGGCTGTGGCTTCGTTCGGCAGCCCATTCCAACGCCATGGCGGCACGCCTGACCGCGCTGGTCCAGGAGATTCCCGGGGTGCAGCTCACCCAGCAGACCACCGCGAACGCAGTCTTCGCCGTCCTCCCCCGGGACGCCGCGGACCGGGTCCGTGAGCAGTTCAAGTTCTATGACTGGGACACCGCCACCGGGGAAGTGCGCTGGATGTGCTCCTTCGACACCACAGCCGACGACGTCGACGCCTTCGCCGAAGCGATCCGCCGGGAAACGGCCGCCAGCCCACACCAGATCGGGGCTCCCCGGGCCTAGAACAATCTCGCCGGCCGCACCGGCGAGCCTGCCCGGCACGGGGGTCGGTGTGCCATAGCCTTCCTGAGTGAGCGCAATTGGCGATCTGACCCCCCTGCCCCGCGAGTTCCAGTCAGCCCTGACCGAACTCCGCCAGGCGAAGTGCCGCGGCGAGATTCGACTGGACGAAATTCCGGCGCCCTCGCGGCTGGCACCCTTTGCTGTGGCCCTCGGCGCTGAAGTATTCCAGGCTGGCCCGCACCGGATGCCGGTGCACGGCCCGGCAATGGCCGCTTCCGCTGGCAGTGAGCCGGAAGAATTAGCCACCGGACGCTTCATCCTCCTGCATGACCCCAATGGGTCCGACCTGTGGGATGGCACTTTCCGGATTGTCACCTACATCAGGGCGCAACTCGAACCCGAGATGGGCAACGACTCCCTGCTGGGATCAGTCGCCTGGACGTGGCTGGTGGAAGCCCTCCAGAACCACGGCGCCGATTACGGCTCCGCTGGGGGAACAGCCACCCGGATCCTCTCCGAAAGCTACGGCACGTTGACCGACCGACCCGACAGTATCGATATTGAACTACGTGCGTCCTGGACCCCTGACTCGTCGATGGTGCGGAACCATCTGGAGGCCTGGGCGGATATGATGTGCACCTTCGCCGGTCTACCACCGCTGCCCGACGGCGTCACCTCCCTGCCGAACCGTCGCCGAAACTAGCCCGCCGTGACCCAGCCAGCACCCCGTCGTCGTGCTGGCTCACCACTCCGAACCACGCGGCTAGACTGGATCATCATGACCTCGCAGATTTCGCAGCACCCTGACGATCGCACTCCAGGTGATGACGCACCGGTTGAGGACGTCATCGAACCGCTCCCCCTCCTCAACGAACCCAAAGACGGCGTCCCCCTGGTCATCAACACCCAGGCGGGTCTGGAACGTGCAGCCCGGACGCTGGCTCAGGGCACCGGCCCGGCCGGCGTCGACGCGGAGCGCGCATCCGGATTCCGGTACGGGCAACGCGCTTTCCTCGTGCAGATCCGGCGTGAAGGAGCCGGCACCTGGCTGATCGACCCCGAGCCATTCACCGACCTCCGCATCATTGATGAGGCACTTGAGGGAGTCGAATGGATCCTGCACGCGGCGTCCCAGGATCTGCCCTGCCTGTCGGAACTTGGGATGTGGCCCGACCGGCTCTTCGACACCGAACTCGCTGCCCGCCTCGCGGGGATGCCCCGCGTGGGGCTGGCGGCGGTCATCGAGAGTCTCCTCGGATACACCCTTGCCAAGGAGCACTCAGCCGCTGACTGGTCGCGCCGCCCGCTGCCCGAACCGTGGCTTCGCTACGCCGCCCTCGACGTTGAGGTGCTGACCGAGCTACGCGGCGAACTTATTGCCCTGTTGACCCGCGACGGCAAACTCGACCTTGCCGAGCAGGAATTCGAGCACATCCGCAACACCCCACCCGCCGAGCCGCGCGTCGATCCGTGGCGCAGGACGTCGGGCCTGCACCAGATCCGCGACCGGCGCCAACTGGCAGTGGTTCGCCAGCTCTGGCTGGAACGCGAGGACCTCGCCAGGAACCGGGACATCGCCCCGGGCCGTCTGATCCCTGATTCGGCAATCCTGGCCGCGGCCAAGGCCATGCCGACAACAGTCCCGCAGCTTCTGGGCACCAGCGGCTTCCATGGCCGAGCGGCGTCACGGGAGGCGCCCAGGTGGTTGCGTTGCATCAGCGACGGACGGTCATCGGATGATCTCCCGGATCTCCAGGTGCCCACCAACGCGCCCCCACCGCCGCGGGTCTGGGCGGACAAGGATCCCGAGGCCGCTGCGCGCCTGGCGACTGCGCGCCCCCGGCTGGCAGCAATAGCGGAATCCTCAAATCTACCCATCGAGAACCTGCTGACTCCCGACTACCTGCGCCGGGTGGCCTGGCGTCCGCCGGCCGAGATCACGCTCGAGTCGATCAGCGCCGCCCTGGCCGAGCTTGGCGCGCGTCCGTGGCAGATCGAAAAAATAGCTGCGGTGCTCACGGTCGCGTTTCTGGACCCCGATCCGCTGCCCGAGAAAGCACCGAGGACCGCGGACTCAACCCGGTAGCCCCTCACTGTTCGACACTTCCGCCGGGCAATCCTTGCAGGCTAAGTTACTCACAAGTAACATAGGGTCGAATCACTATCTCGGATCGAATAAAGACTCAATGAGGAGCAATAGGTGAGCACCACTACAGTGCCAGCGCAGTCCGGCTCAGGCCGCCGGATCAAGGATGTCGTATTCGTCGACGGTGTCAGGACACCATTCGGCAAAGCCGGTGAGAAGGGCATCTACGCGGGCGTCCGTGCCGATGATCTGGTGGTGAAGTGCATTCGCGACCTGATGCGCCGCAACCCAACCCTGCCCCCTGAGCGAATCGACGACGTCGCCATCGCCGCCACCACCCAAACCGGTGACCAGGGCCTGACCATCGGTCGCACCGCTGCCCTGCTGGCGGGACTCCCCCGGTCCGTTCCCGGCTTCGCGATTGACCGGATGTGCGCCGGTGCGATGACAGCCGTGACGACGACCGCCTCGGGCATCGCTTTCGGTGCGTACGACGTGGTGATCGCCGGGGGCGTGGAGCACATGGGCAACCACCCAATGGGCGCGGACACCGACCCCAACCCGCGGTTCATGTCCGAACGGCTGGTTGACCCCGCGGCGCTGAACATGGGAAACACGGCAGAAAACCTGCATGATCGCTTCCCCGCCATCACCAAGGAACGAACCGACGCGTACGCAGTAGGCAGCCAGAAGAAGCTGGCCGCCGCCTATGCCAGCGGCCAGATCCAGCCCGATCTGGTGTCCGTCGCTTCCCGAAAGGAAGGGGCAGGCTGGACGCTCAATTCTGTCGACGAGCCACCCCGCCCCGAAACCACCACCGAGGACCTGGCTGCGCTTCGCACCCCGTTCCGTGCGCACGGTCGGGTCACTGCAGGAAACGCCGCCGGGTTGAACGACGGCGCCACCGCCGCGTTGCTCGCATCCTCGGATGCCGCCGCCGAGCTGGGCCTGCCCGCGAAGATGCGCCTGGTGGCGTACGCCTTCGCCGGCGTTGAGCCTGAGGTGATGGGCATTGGACCGGTTCCGGCGACCGAGAAGGCACTGCGGCAGGCGGGCCTGTCCATTGACGACATCGGCCTGTTTGAAATCAACGAGGCATTTGCCGTGCAGGTGCTTTCGTTCCTCGATCACTTCGGCATTGCCGACGACGACCCCCGCGTGAACCGCTATGGCGGCGCCATCGCCGTCGGGCACCCCCTGGCGTCCTCCGGAGTGCGGCTGATGCTGCAACTTGCCCGGCAGTTCGAGGAAGACCCAGCAGTGCGGTACGGCATGACCACCATGTGCATTGGCCTCGGCATGGGCGCCACAGTGATCTGGGAGAACCCCCACCACCCTGACTACTCGTCGAACACAGCAGAGGACGCAGCATGAGCTTTGACCGTTATGAAGAACTCGCAGCCCTGGTTCCGGACGAGGTAATCACCCACTCCTACGTGCAGGACATTGCCCTCCCCCAGGGCGCGGGAACCCTCGCGTTGATCACCCTGGACAACGGGTTGGACCACACCAAGCCGACCACCCTCGGCCCGAACACCCTGATCGAACTGGGTCGGGTTCTTGAGGGCCTGAAACTCCGGGCCGCCGCCGGTGAGCTGGCCGCCGTCGGGATCACCGGCAAGCCCTATTTCCTGGTGGCGGGCGCTGACCTGTCGACGGTCAAGTCACTCAAGGCCGCACAGTACGGCGCCCTGATGGCCGAGCTGGGACACGAAGCCTACAACCTGCTGGGCAGTCTCGGCGTGCCCAGCTTCGCCTTCATCAACGGCGTGGCGCTCGGCGGCGGCCTGGAGGTTGCCCTTGCGGCCGATTACCGCACCATCTCCACCGGAGCCAACGGCATTGGCCTGCCGGAGGCATTTATTGGCCTGGTTCCGGGGTGGGGCGGGGTCTACCGGCTGCCACGCCTGATTGGTCCTGCTGCGGCGATAAAGGTCATGATCGAGAACCCCCTCAGCAACAACCGGATGCTCGACGGGCGTGCGGCCTATGGCCTGGGCATTGCCGATGTCCTGCTTGAGCCTGCCGATTTCCTTGAGCAGTCCCTCACCTGGGCCGCGGGCGTCCTGAAGGACCCCTCGGCAGTTGCAGCAAGCCGGGCCAAGCACGCCGCCTACACCGACGCCGACTGGGACGCGGCGGNGGCCGCCGCCGGGCGGGCCTTCGTGGCCGCCAGGACCTCGAACGCCGCACCGGCGCCGGGGAAGGTGCTGGACCTCTTTGAGGCTGGGAAGACCCTGACCCGCGAAGAGTCGGCCGCCGCCGAGTGCGAGGCCCTGACCTACCTCATGCAGACTCCCGAGTTCCATGCGACCGTCTACGCGTTCCTGGATCTGGTGCAGAAGCGCGCCAAACGTCCGGCAGGCGCGCCCGACCGCAAGCTGGCACGGAAGGTGACCAAGGTCGGCGTCGTCGGTGCTGGTCTGATGGCCGGGCAACTCGCCCTGCTGTTCGCCCGGCAGCTGAAGGTGCCGGTGGTCCTCACCGACATCGACCAGCAGCGCGTCGATAAGGGAGTGGCCTATGTCCACGCAGAAGTGGACAAGCTGCTGTCGAAGAAGCGGCTGTCCCCCGATGCGGCGAACCGAACCAAGGCCCTGGTCTCGGGTTCGGTCTCGAAGGAGGCGTTCGCTGACGCCGATTTTGTGATCGAAGCGGTCTTCGAAGAGATGGCGGTCAAGAAGACAGTGTTCGCCGAGGTTGAAGCGGTGGTCTCTGCCGAGTGTATTCTCGCGACCAATACCTCGTCACTGTCGGTCACCGAGATGGCAGCTGACCTCGCCCACCCGGAACGTGTGGTGGGTTTCCACTTCTTCAACCCGGTCGCTGCCATGCCATTGCTGGAAATCGTCAAAGCACCGCACACGGATGACGCCGTGCTGGCGACAGCTTTTGCGCTGGCCAAGGAGCTGAAAAAGTCGGCGGTGCTGGTGCAGGATGCTCCGGCGTTTGTGGTCAACCGCATCCTCGGCCGGATGTTTGGCGAGATCACTGCGGTCTTCGATGAGGGCACAGACGCGGCGACAGCTGACAATGCGCTGCGCCCTATGGGCCACCCGATGACGCCGTTCCGGCTGCTCGCGCTCGTGGGCCTGCCGGTCGGCCAGCACGTGCAGGAGTCGCTGAACACCGCGTTTGGTGACCGTTTCCATGTTTCCGCCAACCAGCAGAAACTCATTGACGCCGGAATCAAGGGTCTGTGGGTGAAGGGCGACGACGGCGCCGAGACCGTACCCGAGTCGACCCTGGCCCTGATGACCCGGGGCGATTCGCCGTCGGACAGCGCGGAGGTGCTCCGCCGAACCCAGGATGCCCTCGCCGACGAGATTGGCCGGATGCTCGATGAGGGAGTTGTTGCCGCACCTGAGGACATTGACCTGTGCGTCATCCTGGGCGCCGGCTGGCCGTTCCACCAGGGCGGCATCACACCGTACCTGGATCGGGTGGGCGCGGCCGAGCGGGTCAATGGGAAGACCTTCCACTAGGCACTTCCCCGCCGCTCGTCGTGACCCAACGACACTGACGGCGCCCGCACCGGCCTTGGTGCGGGCGCCGTTCTGTGTCTGGCTCAACTGGCCTAACTGGCCTAACTGGCACAACTGGCACAACTGGCACAACTGGCACAACTGGCACAACTGGCACAACATAGGTGACCCGGCTGACCTCCCGCAGTTTGGTGAGCAACCCGGTCAGGTGGGGTCAATCTGGCATCGGTGCCGGGAATGTTGACCACCGGCGTCCAGGTTCCTCACGACCCAGCCTGAAACCTGACCGCTGCTAGAGGACAGCCGCCCCGAACTGTAGCTGCGGGAGCTCCTCGAAGGCGGGCTTCGCGAACCAGTATCCCTGGAACAGGCCGATACCGGCTGCCTTCAGGGTCGCAAACTCCGCCTCCGTCTCAATGCCTTCCGCGAGGACCGTGATACCGAACTCCCTACACATGCCCACGATGCTGGACACAACTGTCTGCCGCGCCGGGCTGGTATCGATGCCGCGGATCAGCAACATGTCGATCTTGATCAGGTCGGGTTGGAAATCGACCAGAAGACCCAGTCCCGCGTGTCCGGCACCGAAGTCGTCGATGGCGGTGGTGAACCCATGTTTGCGGTATTCGATGATGATGTTCGTGAGGTGCCCGGTGTCGGAGACCTCCTCGTTTTCAGTGAATTCGAACATGATTGACGACGGCGGAAAGCTCCACCGGGCGGCCGCCCGCAGCGTCGCGCGAAGGCATGCAGCCGGTTCGTAGACCGCGTTCGGCATGAAGTTGATCGAAAGTTTCAGATCCTCCCCCGCAGGGAACAACCGCGATGCCAGCTCAATGGCTTTGACACGGCAGTCCTGGTCAAAGCGATACTTCTGCTCGGGTGACACCTTGGACAGGATCTCGTAGGCGCCCTCCCCCGAGGTTCCCCTGACCAACGCCTCATAGCCCCAGACGCGACCGGCAACGGCGTCGTAGATCGGCTGGAAGGCCATGCTGAAGTCGAAGTCGAGCTCCGCCGCTGTGGTGCAACTGCCGCAGGCCATGGTCAGGGGGTCGACCTCGGGAAAATCCGGTCCAGTTCCTGAAGCTCAGTTTCGGACGGGGCCCAGCACACCGCCTCGGCATTCTGTTGAATCTGCTCCGGTTTGGTGGCTCCGGCGATCACTGACGCGACGGACGGCTGCGCGGCGAGCCAGGAGAAGGCCACCTGCAGTTCGGTCAGGTCGCGGGCCCGGGCGAACGCTCCGAAGTCGGCCAGCTGGTTCCAGTCAGCCCCTTCGAGCAGGTTCGTCCGGGAGTGGGTCAGCCGGCTACCGGCCGGAACCTTCGAGGCACTGTATTTGCCGGTCAGCAGACCGTTCGCCAGCGGGAAGAAGGGCAGCACGCCAATCCCATAGGCTTCGGCTGCCGGAACCACCTCGGCCTCGATGCTGCGCTCCAGCAGGTTCCAGTGGTTTTGCGCGGAAATGAACGGCGTGTACCCGCCGAGCTGGGCAACAAACTCGGCTTCGGCGAGCTGCCAGCCAGCCCGGTTTGAATGGCCGATGTACCTGACCTTGCCGCTCTTGACCAGTGCGTCGAGGGCCGAAAGGGTCTCCTCGATGGGGGTCAGCGGGTCCGGTGCATGGAACTGGTAGAGATCAATAAAGTCCGTGCCCAGGCGCCGCAGTGATGCCTCGACCGCCTTCATGATGTAGCGCCGCGACCCCCTGGCACCCCAGTCCGGGCCGTTGGCACCCTTGAGGTCCAGTCCAAACTTGGTGGCGACCAGCACGTCATCGCGATTTTTGACCAGGGCTTTGCCGAGCATTTCCTCGCTCAGGCCAGGCGTCTTTCCATAGGAGTCCGCCACGTCGAAGAAGTTGATTCCCGCGTCGACAGCTGCGCCGATCACCGCGTTGGTGCCGCGCTGGGTTTCGGTTGGCGTTCCGGGGCGGCCCAGGTTGTTACATCCGAGTCCCACCACTGAGACGTTCAATCCGGAGTTGCCGAGCCTGCGATATTCAGTCATGGCTCTACGCTACAACACCGGTTACCCGAGGCATCTTTCGGCGCCCCGGGTAACACCCGGCATCGACGAGGGGTCAGGCGAACCAGATACCGATTTCGCGCTGTGCCGACTCCGCCGAGTCCGAGCCGTGGACGAGGTTCTGCTGTACCTTCAGGCCCCAGTCGCGGCCGAGGTCGCCGCGGATGGTGCCGGGTGCGGCTGCCGTCGGCTCGGTGGCGCCAGCAAGGGACCGGAATCCCTCGATAACCCGCTCGCCCTCAAAAATCGCAGCCACGATGGGCCCGCTGAGCATGAACTCGACGAGTGGTTCGAAGAAGGGCTTCCCAACATGCTCGTTGTAGTGCTCTTCGAGCATCTCGCGGCTGGCCGAGACCAGCTTGAGGTCCACCAGGGTGTATCCCTTGGCTTCCACCCGGGACAGGATGGTCCCGGACAGTGCGCGGGACACGCCGTCGGGCTTGATCAGTACAAGAGTGCGTTCAGCGCTCACAGAAGTCCTCCAAAGTGTTGGGTATGGCCAGTGGAACTCTACTAAACTTATCCTGCGGGCTCTGACTCGTCCTCCGGGTTCGCCCGCTCCCACTCAGCCTGCTGGCGGTCCCGCTCGACGTTCTCGGCGTCGAGGCGGATGCCGGTACGAATCCCGTACAGCCAGGTCAGGGCGAACAGCACCCCAATCAGGAACATGGTGGGTTCGATGAACCCGGTCGCGATGATCACCAGCTGGAGAATCCAGCCGATGGCAATGCCGTAGGGCTTGGTGAGGAACGCGCACGCCCCGACCAACGCGATGGCCAATGCGATGCCCACCGAGAGGATCAGCACCGGTGAGATGGTGTCGCGCAACAGGCCGAATGCGGTGAGGGTCGCGAACAGCACCACCAGCGCCTCGAGGGTGAGGACCACCGAGGCGAAGGTGACTTTGATGGAACGCCGTTTCTTGGGCGTTCCGGGTCGCCATTCGCGTTGCGCCTTGGTCATGCGACGCTTTCGATTCTGCTCCATCAGAGTCAGCCTCACTTGCCCAGCAGGGTGCGGGCTTCCCCCACCACCGTGATGGAACCGGTGATGAGGATGCCCCCTGCGAGGTCGTTGTTTTCTTCGGCCTTCATGACCGCCCATTCGAGGGCGTCATCGAGCCGTTCGGCGATGTGGACGTTTTCCTCGGCGAAACCAGCCGCCAACGCATCCTGCAGGAGCTCGGCCGCGGGAATGGCGCGGGGCGAGGTTGACTGGGTCAGGCAGATGTCCTCGAGGATGCCACCGAGTTCCTCATGCAGTTCGGCCAGGATGGCCCCCGCGTCCTTGTCCTGGAGCACACCGACCACCAGGATCAGCCGGCTGAAGTCGAAGGCTTCCTTGACCGCCGCTGCTGCTGCCTTGGCGCCGGCGGCATTGTGCGCGGCGTCGACGATGATGCTCGGTGCGGTCCGCACCACTTCGATCCGCCCCGGCGAGGTCACGGTCCGCAACCCTTCGCGGACCACCGCCGCATCAAGTTCACGGGTCCCGCCACCGATGAATGCCTCGACGGCGGCGACGGCGACGGCGGCGTTCTGCGCCTGGTGCGCCCCGTGCAGGGGCAGCAGCAGTTCCTCGTACCGGCCGGCGATCCCGTTGATGGACAGCACCTGGCCGCCGACGCCGATCGTCCGGGTTTCAACCCCGAACTCAACGCCTTCGAAGCGGAACTCAACGCCGACTTCGCGGGCCTTTTCGAGGAGCACCTGGGCGGCCTCCTGGGGTTGGGCCGCACTGATCAGGAACCCGCCGGGCTTGATGATCCCCGACTTTTCAAGCGCAATGTCGTATTCGGTGTCGCCGAGGAGTTCCGTGTGGTCCAGGGAGATCGGCGTGACGACAGCAACCTGGCCGTCGCCCACGTTGGTGGCGTCGGTGATCCCGCCGAGGCCCACCTCGATGATCGCGACGTCGACCGGCTCGTCGGCGAAGACCGCGAACGCGAGAATGGTGATGCTCTCGAAGTAGGTCAGCCGGGGGTCGCCCGCCGCTTCCAGTTCGCCGTCGATGATTTCCAGGAACGGCCTGATCTCGTCCCAGATCCGCACGAAGGTTTCGTCGGAGACCGGTTCGCCGTCGATGCTGATGCGCTCGGTGACGCTGCTCAGATGCGGGCTCGTGTAGCGCCCGGTCCGCAGCTCATGCGCCCGCAGGATGCCCTCGACCATGCGTGCGGTCGAGGTTTTCCCGTTGGTTCCGGTCAGGTGGATGATCGGGAACGCCTTGTTGGGTTCGCCGAGGATTTCCATTGCCCTGATCATCGGGGCCATCCGCGGTTCCATTTTGTTCTCAGGTGCCCGGCTCAGCAGTTCCGCGTAGACACTTTCCACCGAAAACTTGTCGAACGCTGTGGGCGCCGGGCCGTTTGACTCCGAATCCATTGATTCTGAATCCCTTGGCTCTGAATCCCTTGGCTCTGGGTTCTGCTGGCTCATGAGTGCCTCTCTACTGTGACGGTAAACTCGCCGTCCGTTGGCGCAGCAGCGACAACGTGCAGTTCGTTGGTCAGCGTTTCCGCTTTGATGAGTGCCGCGTTCGATGTCAGGGCATCGACCAGGTCCGGTGCGACGCCAAGCGTGGTCACGATCCGGTCGCTGATGTGCAGGTCCGCGTCGCGGCGGGCCTGCTGGATGGCCCGGATCGCGTCCCGGGCTGCTCCTTCGGCGGCGAGCTCCCCGGTGACGACGGTATCGAGCACGAGGAAGCCGCCCCCGGGCAGCACCGTGACAGCCTTCCCGGAGTTGTCGCCGTCGTCGGCCACCACTGTTTCCAGGGTGTATTCGTGGGGTTCGAGCGCCAGCTCGCCGGCGGTCACTGCACCGGCTGCGGAGACCGTCCAGTCGCCGGCCTTGGCGGCCTTGATGGCTGCCTGGACATTCTTTCCCAGGCGCGGCCCGGCGGCCCGGGCGTTCACCACCAGTTTCTGCACAATCCCGAATTCTTCGGGTGATGCGTCGGCGGCGTCGAGGAGCCGGACCTGCTTGATGTTCAGCTCATCGGCGATGATCCCCTGGTACTGACCAATCAGGTTGCCCGCCGAGGGCGCCACGACGGTGAGGTGGGCCAGCGGCAACCTGACGCGCAGGTTGGCTGCCTTCCGGAGGCTCGACCCGGTGGAGCAGATTTGGCGGGTGCGTTCCATCCGTTCCACGAGGTCGGGTGCCTCCGGGAATGCCGACGCCTCCGGCCAGTCGGTCAGGTGCACCGAGCGCCCGCCGGTGAGCCCACGCCAGATTTCCTCGGTGACCAGGGGCAGCAGGGGCGCTGCGGCCCGGCAGACCGCTTCGAGGCAGGTGTAGAGCACATCGAAGGCGTCGGCGTCCTCATCGAAGAACCGCTGCCGGCTCCGGCGGACGTACCAGTTGGTCAGCGTGTCCAGGTAGCGGCGCAGCGTCTCGCAGGCGTCGCTGATGTTGAAGGCATCGAGCGACGCTGTCATATCCCGCACCAGGTTTCCGGTGTAGGCGAGGATGTAGCGGTCCACTGGTTCGGCGAGGTGATTGGCCCGTTCGGGGCTGACCGTTTTTGCCTCGTAGCCGGTGCCGCCGGCTGCCGCGTTGGTGTAGAGGCTGAAGAAGTGCCAGACATTCCAGAGTGGCAGGATGACCTGCCGGACGCCGTCGCGGATGCCCTGTTCGGTGACGATCAGGTTGCCGCCACGCAGCACCGGGGAGGACATCAGGAACCAGCGCATGGCGTCGGCGCCGTCCCGGTCGAGGACCTCGGTGACGTCCGGGTAGTTGCCCAGGCTCTTCGATGCCTTCTGCCCGTCGTCGCCCAGGACGATGCCGTGGCTGATCACGTTGCGGAACGCCGGCCGGTCGAACAGCGCCGTGGAGAGCACATGCAGCATGTAGAACCAGCCGCGGGTCTGGCCGATGTACTCGACGATGAAGTCAGCAGGGTTGTGGGAGTCAAACCATTCCTGGTTCTCCATCGGGTAATGCACCTGGGCGAAGGGCATGGAACCGGAGTCAAACCAGACGTCCAGTACGTCCTCGACCCGGCGCATGGTGGACTGGCCCTCAGCTGGTGTGCGGGGGTCGTCGGGGTTGGGGCGGGTCAGCTCATCGATGAAGGGACGGTGGAGGTCCGGCTCCCCCGCCTTGTTCAGCGGCAACCGGCCGAAGTCCGCCTGGATCTCGGCGAGCGAGCCGTAGACGTCGGTCCGCGGGTAGGCGGGATCGTCGGACTGCCAGACCGGGATGGGGCTGCCCCAGTACCGGTTCCGGCTGATCGACCAGTCCCGGGCGTTAGCCAGCCACTTGCCGAACTGTCCCTCTTTCACGTTCTCGGGGATCCAGTTGATGCCCTGGTTCAGGTCCACCATCCGGTCCTTGATCTTGGTGACCTCCACAAACCAGGACGACACAGCCCGGTAGATCAGCGGGTTGCGGCACCGCCAGCAGTGCGGGTAGCTGTGCACGTAGCTGGCCTGACGGACCAGGCGTCCGCTGTCCTTCAGCACCCGGCTGATGGGCTTGTTCGCCTCGAAGACCTGCAGTCCGACGATGTCGGCGAGAGGCCCCTGCCCGTACATCGGGAGGAAGCGCGCACCTTCATCGACTGAAAGGATGACCTGGATGCCAGCCTCCTCGCAGATTTTCTGGTCCTCTTCACCGTAGGCGGGTGACTGGTGCACAATGCCGGTGCCGTCGGTGGTGGTGACGTAGTCGGCCACGAGGAACCGGAAGGCGTTGCGGTAACCGCCCTGTTCGGGGTCGGCCAGGTAGTCCCAGAGGGGTTCGTAGGCCAGGTCCGCGAGCTCGGCGCCCTGCAGGGTTCGCTCGACGGCGGCTGTCGCCTCTTTCGCTGAGGCGTAGCCGAGGTCCTTGGCGTAGTTGCCCAACAGGTCAGCGGCGATGAGGAAGCGGCGGTCGTCGTCGGCCAGTGTCGGTCCGGCGGGAACCAGTGCATAGGCAATGTCGGGCCCGACGGCGAGAGCGGCGTTGGTGGGCAGGGTCCAGGGCGTGGTGGTCCACGCGAGGGCCTGCACCCCGGCGAGCTCCTGCGACAGCTCGGTGCTGCCGGCCAGGATGGGGAAGGTCACGGTGACGGTCTGGTCCTGGCGGTCCTGGTAGACGTCGTCGTCCATCCGCAGCTCGTGGTTGGACAGCGGCGTCTCATCGTTCCAGCAGTAGGGCAGGACGCGGTAACCGTTGTAGGTGAGGCCCTTGTCGTACAGGTTCTTGAACGCCCAGATAACCGACTCCATGTAGTCGACGTTCAGCGTCTTGTAGTCGTTGTCGAAGTCCACCCAGCGGGCCTGGCGGGTGACATAGTCCTGCCACTCGCCAGCGTATTTCATCACTGAGGACCGGCAGGCGTCGTTGAATTTGTCGATGCCCATGGCTTCGATCTGCGCCTTGTCGCTCATGCCCAGCTGCTTCATCGCTTCCAGCTCGGCGGGCAGTCCGTGGGTGTCCCAGCCGAACCGGCGCTCCACGCGGTGGCCGCGCTGGGTCTGGTAGCGGCCCACCAGGTCCTTGGCGTAGCCAGTCAGCAGGTGGCCGTAGTGGGGTAGCCCGTTGGCGAACGGGGGGCCGTCGTAGAAGACAAACTCATTCGAGCCGTTCTCACCGTCGGGAAGGTCTGCGCTGCGGGCGTCGATCGACGCCTGGAACGTGCCATCTGCGTCCCAGTACTTGAGGATTCGTTCCTCGATCTCGGGGAACCGCGGGGACGCCGAAGAGGAGGAGGCAGCGCCAGCCGCGCTGTCATGGCTGGTGCCCTTGGGGTAGATCTGTGGCATGTTGTTCATCCTGTAGGCAAGGTGTGGTTCAGTTACCTGCGAGGACGCGTCCAACAATCGGGTCAGCCTGCAACCCGGGTGCCAAACCCGCGGTACCACCTCACTTGCCGCCAACGAGACATATCTTCTCGCGGCTGCCTCTTCGTGACCGCTATGACGGGCTTACCCGTCCGGTTCTACTAGCCTGCAGCACGAAGGACGTACGACAGGGGTTCTTCCGGAAGCTCACCGGTGATGGCCGGGTCAAAGCTGTTGCACCTAGTCTAGCGGAAACGGACCGCCCCGCGCGGGGCGCCAATGCAGCTGGGCCTACTGGCTCCGGATCACCTTGTGCGCTGCGGCCTGCGCCAGCGGGCGGACCACAATCTCGTCGAGGTTCACATGGTGGGGCACCGTCACCGCGTAGACGACGATATCCGCCACGTCCTCGCTGGTGAGTGGCTTTTCGACGCCGTCGTACACCTTTGAGGCGGCGTCTGCACTGCCCAGCCGGTTCAGGGAGAACTCCTCGGTGTGCACCATGCCGGGCAGCACCTCGACCACACGGACACCATGCTCTGCTTCCTCCAGCCGCAGCGCCCGGGTCATGGCACGCTGGGCAGCCTTCGCCGCGTTGTAGCCGGCGCCACCTTCGTAGGAGACCATTCCGGCCGTCGACGTCAGGTTCAGGACAGTGCCGCCATCCGCCTGACCCCTGAGCATAGGGAGAAACGCTCGGGTCATCTTCATCGTGCCCACCACGTTCGCCTGGTACATCCAGTCCCAATCGGCAGTCTTCGCGTCGACCAGCCGGTCGGCGCCGCGGGCACCGCCGGCAATGTTGATCAGGGTGTCAGCACCACCTGCGTCGGCGACGGCGCCCAGAAGGCGCTCGACGTCGTCGTCCTCGGTGATATCGGTGGGCACCGCGATGGCACCGGTCTCGGCGGCCAGCT